>JBAYAP010000026.1:0-11953 GCA_041669715.1 Acholeplasmataceae bacterium | reverse complement strand
ATTGGCCAAGTAAATACATACCAGTGATTAAATAGAAATCCCATACTGTCTAATGTATTAATATCACCACTAATTGTTGGTAATATGATGGCTATAAGTCCACCTAAGACATTGGCAAAATAATTAAAATAAAAGAATTTTCTTATTTTAAATACAGAAGCAAACAACATAATAATGATTGCAGTATTACATAAATGCAGTGGTAATCCAGCTAATCCGCTTCTTTTTACATAAAAGAATTGAAAGAATGCAGCAAAAGCAATCAATACAATAAAAAAGTTTTTTTGTTCTTGTGTCTTATTCTTCATTAATTGATAAGCAACAATTAAAAATAAAATAGGTATTAAAATCATCATGATATGCAGCATATTGAAGTCTTCTGGTATGTCACCATAATAACCTATAGTAGCATATAAGAATCCTTGTGGAAATACTGAAAACATGACAATTATAAAAATACCTAATATCTTTAAAACTTCTTTATAATTAATTGTTTTATGGGATTTTGCCCAATTATATAGTTGAATAATTGAAATAACGAATAAAATAATTGATTCAATAGCAAATTGAATAGAACGGTAAGAAAGATATTGTACTTCGCCTGTAAAAGCAATTAAGTTTTGTTTAAAAAATATAATATTGAATAAACTTATAACTGTTCCTAAAAAAGCAACCGTCACATTGACGCGTTTAATTTTAAAATATGGTGCTAAGATTGCATATAAAATGATTGCTACTGTCAACCAACGCAGCATCAATAACCATAAAGACATTCCAACGCTAAACATCCAAGTACCCATACTATTAACTTGAGTATCAATATCAACAAGCAATAAATTAAAAGTTTGATTAAAAACATCATCAGAAAAAAGTCTTCCTAAATAAACAGAAAACAATATAATTGATAAAATTTTTAATGTATACGTGATATTTATTTTTTTATACTTGTTTAAAAAATAGAATATGCCGATACATAGAGCTGCAATTAGTAATATAAATAGTGCCATCACTCTACATTTTCCTCCATAAGTTGCATTTTAAAATTTGATTTGTTTCCCCTAAAATAAAATATATATATATGAAAAAAATTAATATAAAATATGTGATATTGTAAATAATATTTTACCTTAAAAACACATGATAATCAAGTATAGATTTCTATATAATATATTCGAATATTCGTACTCTGTACATTGAAAATAAAAATGGCAAATGAATTCATTTACCATTTAAATCATAAATTGCATAAGAATACATGTTATAACCATGATAATTTACATTGATTAAACACAATTGAAATTAATTCGATTAAACAATAAATCTAATTCATCTGGTTCATAATATTTTTTTAATTTCTTATAAGCATTTGCTAATAAAGGCTTTCTCGTGGTCATGTTGTGCGTGTCAGTGGCAATAATATCAACTAATTTATGCTTTAATATTTGTTTAACATGACTTTTATTAGCATAGTGATCACTGCCGATAACTGCCGAACTATTCATTTGAATAAGTGCCCCAGTTTTCCTAATTTTTTGTATATCTTCAATTGAAAGATAGCTATATCTTTCAATGTGAGCAACAATCATTTGATAGCCTTTTGATTGGAAATTAAAAATAACTTCTTCAATCGGCGTATCATGAACAGTTGAAAACTCCATTAAAACAATATTTGTATTTTCAAATACATATGCATCTAAATCTAATTGAATATGAAAATGATAATAAACCTCTGCCCCTAATATTAATTTAACGGGTAATGCTTTGACTTTTTCTTTAAGTAATTGAAATTGTTCAATTTGAAATTTACGGTCTTGTTTTTGTTCTTTTCCGTAAACATGGGGTGTACATACAATATGGGTAACCCCTTGTTTTATTTCTTCTTGAATTATTTTAATAGATTCTTCAAATGATTGACTACCATCATCAACTAAAGGCAATATATGTGAATGAACATCAATCATTTTTTAGCACTATAGTAATTATAATTATTTTTATAGCCATAGCCAGCTTGATCCATCTTCACTTGATTAAAGACAATACCAATAATATTGACATCATACTTTTTAAGTGTTTGAATTGCTTCTTTTACTAAAGTCTTTTTAGCTTTACCTTGTGCAATAATAAAGATAATACCATCTGCCATTTTAGAAATTAATATTGAATCAGAAACAGCAATAATAGGTGGCGTATCTAATAAAACATAATCATATTTTTCTCGTAGTGCTGCAATTAAGTCTTTTAATTTTTGTGATTCCAAAATGTTTGTTACCAAACTAGTTGTTTCACCAGTGACCATATAATCAATACCAATTTCATCAGAATGCTTAATTGCTTCTTCTAAATGAATTTTACCTGACATATAATCATTAATACCATTTTCATTTGGCACACCAAATGCACGATTTATTTTAGGTCTTCGTAAATCTAAATCTAATAAAATCACTTTTTTATTTTTTTGTTGTAATAAATAAGCTAAATTAGAAACAAAAGTTGTTTTTCCTTCCGAAGGAATCGTTGATGTAAATTGTAAAACTTTATGATTATCATCAATATTTAAATAATCTAAGTCAATTACAATTTTTTGAAATGATTCTGTCGTAAAAGATAATGGATCATTTTTAGTAACTAAATAGTTATATTTTGTGACTCTATTTTTTCCATTGATCAATTGATCAACAAGTGCTTGTTTTACTTTTTCCATTTTAGAAGTCCTCCTTAATTTCAAATTCAGGAATAATACCTAAAACTTGAACATCAAAAGCTGCTTCTAGTTGTTCTTTTGTTTTAAAAGAATTGTTAAATAATTCTTCTATAAATGCAATACCTACACCGACTATAGCACCCAATAAAAGACCAACAATTAAAATCAATGGTTTATTTGGTGAAGCATAAATACCATCTTCAGTTGCATAAATACCAACAACTTCAATTGAATCTGGTAAAAATCTTTCTTCATTATCAGTTGTTTGATTGATAATAGCCACTTCTACTAAATGGTTTACAACGGCTTTTGTAAGTGTTGGATCTGTATCTTGATAAGCAACGTTAATTCGATATGAATCTGTACTTGCAGTTACTGTTAATTTAGATTTAAATGATTCTTTTGATTCATCTAACCCTAAATCTTCAATGACTGTATTAATTACTGTATCTGATTCAAAATATTCACTTACTGTCACAATTAAATATCTTGCAATTGTATAATCTGAGGATGTACTTGAGGAACTTGATGTTATGGGTGTGATATATACATCAACATTTGAACTATATTCTTCATCAGCAATCATATATGCATAAATACCAGCAAGTAAACCTAAAAATACGACAGCAATAATGATTGGTCTAAGACCATTTTTAAGAATAAAAAACAAATCATGCAAACTAAAACCTTCTTGAGTTGTATCTTGATTATTATTCATATATAAACCTCCTACTTAACTTTATTTATTTTAAATATTAAATATCAATATTTTGTTTTAACGTTTGATATAAAAACATGGTCATTTCTTCTTTTGGTAAAGGTCGTTTAAAATAATAACCTTGAGCAAATTTACAATCATATGATTTAATGAGATCAGCCACTTCTTTATCTTCTATGCCTTCAACAGTAACATCTAAATTTAAGTCAGATGCTAGTTTTATCGTTGATTGAATAATTTTTCGACTTGCCGAATTTGTTAAGATATCTTTTGCAAATGCTTGATCAATTTTAATACCGGTAAATGGAAAACTTGAAAGATATGATAATGAAGAATAGCCTTTACCATAATCATCAATAGATATTTTAAAGCCTAAATCATAAAATCTTTGTAAATTTGCTTTTATTTGATCATAATCAGAAACTAATACAGTTTCAGTGACTTCAAATTCAATTGATTTTGGTTCAATTTCATATTGATTAAAGATATGCATCATATTTGTGAAAAAACTTGTATCATATAAGTTTTTTGCTGAAATATTAATTGCAATGGGCATATAAATGCCACGTTTCTTTAATTCAAGATGATAATTTAAGGCCATTGCAAATACACTTTGGGTAAGTTGTTGAATAAGTGATGTTTTTTCGACTGTTGGAATAAATTCATTTGGTGGAATTAATACACCACCACGCTCCCAACGAATTAATGCTTCTAAAGAATCAGTTTTGCCGGTTTTTAAGTCTATTTTAGGTTGATAGTATAAGAATACCTTATTATTTTCTAACCCTTGAATAAAGTCATAAGACAATTCATATTCTTGTCTTGAATCTGTTTTAAGATTAGAATATCTTAAAAATAGAACATGACGTTTAACCGCTTCTCTTGCTGTCATATCAGTTGATATAAAATATTGTGATAAATCATCTTCAGTTTTATATATTCTTGTATCAAAACCTAAACCAAAGTTTACGAATAATCTTTGTTCAGTATCATCTTTTATATATCTCATAATATTGACGATATTTTGAATTTCTTCACGATAATCATCAGAATCTTTTAAAATCCACAACCGTCTTTCTTCTGGAAAGATGACATATGTATCTTTATAAACATTTTGAATCCTTGTTTTAATTAAATTTAAAAAATCATAATATGTTTTATATCCTAAAACTTCCGTAATCATTTCATAATTTTCAATTAAAATTGTACAAAACATATATACCTTACCATCTTCAAGTTTAAGATGAGATAAAGCATTTATATTATATAAATTACTATCTGGATGTTTAATTAAATAGTTTTCCATTTTTTTATTTAATTTTTGATAATCAGATGATAGCATCCCACTTAATAAACCAACCATTGAGAAAACAAACATTCTAAAAAACCAGTCAGAAAATAATTGTGGTTCACCTGTTAATAAATTTTTAGCAAGTAATGGTCCTGCAAGAATACCCGCAAACATACCAGCGGCAAGTCCTGCATAAGATCCGACAATGCTTCCTACTAACACAATTGATAAATAATAAATATGTGTATAGGTCAAATGATTTAGATGGTAATCAATATTTCTTATATAAAAATAGAATGCAACCATCAATCCAAAATTAATAATAAGGATTTCTGGTTTATAGTATTTATATATAAATTTAATTACTTTATTATCCTTAAAAGCCTTTTTCACAATGTATCCTCCAAACTATTTAATCACCTTTATCCAGTTATCTGGATCTGGGATATCACCAAATTGTATACCTGTTAATATATCATATAATTGCTTTGTGATTGGTCCCATGTTTTCATGATGAGGAAATACATGTTTAACTCCTTGATGAGTTATAGAAGCAATCGGTGTAATCACTGCAGCTGTACCACATGCTGAAGCTTCGGCAATATTATCTAATTGATCAATATATATATCAGTTTCTTCCACTTCTAATTTTAACATATTTTTTGCAATATATATTAATGATCTTTTTGTTATTCCATTTAAAATAGAATTTGATTTAGGTGTAATAAATTTATAATCTTTTGTAATAGCAAAAAAATTAGCTGCACCAGCTTCTTCAATTTTTGTATGTGTTAACGGATCTAAGAATACACAATCAGCATAGCCTTGATCTTTCGCCATTTTTTTAGCTAATAATGAAGATCCATAATTACCACCAACTTTAGCCGCACCTGTACCCATAGGGGCTGCGCGGTCATAATCAGAAGTAACCATATCAACTGCTGTGCCATTAAAATATGATCCCACAGGTGTGACAAATATTGAAAACAGATATTCAAGTGCTGGCTTGACGCCAATGTTATCTCCCCACCCAATCATAAAAGGTCTTATATATAATGAAGATTTTGTCCCATATTCAGGGATAAAAGCTTCATTGGCTAATACTGTTTTAGCAATTGCATCAATGAACTTATCAGTAGGATATGCTGGCATACAAATACGTTGACAAGAATCTTGGAAACGTTGCGCATTATCATTTGGTCTAAACAATTGAATATTCCCTGATTTTGTACGATATGCTTTCATCCCTTCAAAAGCACTTTGACCATAGTGAAGTGATGTAGCAGATAAAGAAATATTTATTTTATCCGATGCTTGAAAACTACCTTCATCCCATGATTGATTTAAATAAAAAGATGTATATGCTTGATTGGTTTTAATATATTCAAATGTGTTTTTCTTCATAGTGTGCTCCAATAATATGTTCTTATGTACCATATTATAAATTATAACATAGTTATAATACTTTTAGATGGTTTTGCCTGCTAAACATTAATATATATTTATTTTAAAAAGAAAAGCATATTTTTGACAAATATGCTTTTTAAATATTTATATTTATAATTTTTAGATAATTGGTAAATATTTTTCTAATTCAAATGCTGTAACTTTAGTTTTATACTCATTCCACTCAGCTGTTTTAGCTTCAATTAATTTACCAAATAAGAATTCACCAATCGCTTCTTTCATTAATGATGAAGTTGAAAATTCTTCAACTGCTTCTTTTAAGTTTTCTGGTAAATTTGTAATATTATAACGTTTTAATTCTAATGGTGACATTTTAAATAGGTTTTTCTTAATTGAATCAACCGCTTTTAAATCTGAACGAATACCATCAAGGCCAGAAGCTAAAATTGCGCTCATTGCTAGATAAGGATTTGATGAGGAATCTACTGATCTAATTTCAATACGCGTTGCTTTACCACGCGCTGCAGGTATTCTAATCATTGTTGAACGATTCGCATCACTCCATGAAATATAGCATGGTGCTTCAAAACCTGGAACTAGACGTTTATATGAGTTTACTGTTGAGTTTGCTACTAATCCAAATTCACGAGCATGTTTCATAATACCAGCAATAAACTTTCTTGCAGTAACTGATAATTGTTTTTCATCTTCAGGATCATAGAACACATTATTGCCTTGTGCATCTTGTAAAGAACAATTAGTATGCATACCAGAACCATTAATACCTTCAACAGGTTTTGGCATAAAGGTTGCATAATAACCATGACGTCTTGCAACATTTTTAACTACAAGTTTAAATGTTTGGATATTATCACAAGCCTCTAAGGCATTATCATAAGTAAAGTTAATTTCATGTTGTCCAAAAGCAACCTCATGATGGGATACTTCCATTTGAAAACCCATTTTTTCAAGTTCTAAGACAATATCACGACGAACATCTTCTGAGCCATCAATTGGTGATAGATCAAAATATCCACCCATATCAGAAAACTCCATCGTTGGTTTTCCTTTTTCATCTAATTTAAATAAGAAAAATTCCGGTTCAACACCAACGTTAAACTTTTCAAAGCCTAATGCTTCCATGGCTTTTAAGTTTCTTTTTAAGATAAATCGAGGATCACCATCAAATGGAACATGTTCAGTTGTATATATATCACAAATCAATCGAGCAACTTTTCCTGATGGAATGTTTTCCCATTCAAGAATAAGCCAAGTTGATAAGTCAGGATATAAATACATATCAGCTTCATCAATTCTTACAAAGCCTTGAATTGATGAACCATCAAACATGACTTCATTTGATAATGCTTTTTCTAAATTTCCTATCGGTATTTCGACATTTTTTAATGTGCCAAGCATATCTGTAAATTGTAATCTCACAAATTTAACAAAGTTTTCTTTTGCTGATCGCAATATATCCATTCTTGTATAATTTTTCATAATTGCCCCTATTCTTTAAATAATATAGATAGATTTTACACTTTTCACATCTTTATTGTCAACTATAATGTAAATTTTATCATAAAATTTACATTACTTTTCATTTTTCTCGTTTTTCTCAGATTTAGGTTTTATAAGTTTATCATAATATTTTTCTTTATTTATTTGTTTTGTTCTACCTATAGCAAGCGATCCTGTAGGGATATCTTTATTTACAGTAGATCCAGCAGCGATAAAGACTTTATCATCAATGGTTATAGGAGCAATCATATTGACATTACAGCCAATAAAGACATCATCACCAATGATTGTTTGATATTTATTAACACCATCATAATTTACCGTTATTGATCCACAGCCAAAATTAACTCTTGATCCAACAGCTGCATCGCCGATATAAGATAAGTGGGATGCTTTTGTATGTTCGCCCGTTTTTGAATTTTTAACTTCCACAAAATTACCGATACGATTAAATGCCCCAATATTCGCATGATTTCTTAAGTGAGCAAAAGGTCCAACAGTTGAAGATTCTCCAACAAATGAATCATAGACTAAAGAGTGTTTAACTTCAGCATTTTGACTAATTTCACTATTATGAATTTCGGTATTAGGTCCAATAATAGCACCACTTCTAATAATAGAATTACCAGTAATGGTTGTATTCGCTAAAATCGATACACCTGGTTCAATCACGACATTATGGCCAATCGTAATCGTATTTGGTGACATCATTTGCACACCATCTAACATATGACTTTTATTAATTTCATCTCTTAAGTATCTTTCAGCAACACTTGCTGAATATAAATCGTTAACGCCCATCGTTAACCATTCATCATAAACATTAAAAACACCAACTTTACATTCTTTGTGCATTAATGCAACAATATCAGTTAAATAGTATTCGCCTTTACTTTCATTTTTCTTAATCTTTTTTAATACATCAAATAATATTTGATTGTCAATAACATAAACACCAGAGTTTACCTCATGAATTTGTTTTTGTTCATTTGAACAATCCTTATCTTCAATAATAGCTGTAATCATATTATATTTATTTCTTATAATACGGCCATAAGATTTAGGATTTTTAAAATCCATAGAAACAACTGTTAAATCATTGCCCATGTTTCTATGTGCTGTTAAAATCTTATTTGTTAATTTTATTGACATTAAAGGCATGTCACCAGGTTGAATGAGTGTTGTGCCTTCTTCTTTTCCTAAAACAGCTTCAGCAGCTAATGCTGCATGCCCTGTACCTAACATTTCTGTTTGTTCAGCATATTTTACACGATCTTTTAAAATGTCCATAATCGCTTCTTTTTTAAAACCGACGACAACAACAATTTCATCAATCATTGTCCGTTCAAGTTTATCAACGATATATTCAATCATTGGTTTTTTCAAAAGTGGATATGCACATTTTGGAATCTCTGAATGCATTCTTGTGCCTTTACCAGCAGCTAAAATTAATCCGAAAGTTTTGCTCATAAGTATTTCTCCATTTCTTTTAAAAATTTTATAACATCATGTGTTGTTTTTTCAATGATATCTCGATCTTGATGCGATACCGTAATTCTAATAAGTGGTTCCGTTCCACTTGGTCTTACTATAAATAAACTATCTTCACCTAAACTATCTTTGATATCATATAAATAAGTAATTACTTCAGGTAATAACAACATCTCTGTCTGGTTAGTTTCTATATTAGTTGTTAAATAAGGATATAGCGTTAAATCCTTAGTTAACATATTTAAATCTTTATTTTCATCACTTAAGATTTGTGTTAAGACAATCGCCGCTAATAAGCCATCACCAGTATGAAGGATATGTCTTAAAATAATATGTCCAGAACTTTCGCCACCGATGATTGCATCATGTTCATTTAATGCAAGTGATACATATTTATCACCAACATCCGTTAAGATTACTTCAATGCCTTGCATTTTAAATGCTTTTAAAATGCCAGGATTGCTCATTTTTGTTAAAACAACCTTATTATTTTTAAGTAAGTTCTGTTGTTTTAAATTAACAGCAATCATATAAATGATTTGATCACCATCATAGATACGTTTCTTATCACAGGCAATTAACCGATCACCATCACCATCAAAACTAAATCCAATATCTAAATTGTTTTCAATTAAGTAATTTTGAAGATGTTCAATATGTGTTGAACCACAATCTTTATTAATATTTAGGCCATCAGGTTCATTACCAATTTGAATCGCATTTAATTGAAAATGATCAAAGACTTTTTTTGCTATTTTATAATTTGCTCCATTGGCACTATCATAAGCTATTTTTAATTTTGTATGCATATGAAATTGATCATATAATTTTAAATATGTTGATGTAAAATCATGAAGTGCTATAAATTTACCAAAAGATGATGATTTGACTTCTTTTAAATCAATATATGATTCAATAACTCGTTCTTCATCCTTTGTTGTTTTATAACCTTGATTAAAGACTTTAATACCATTATCGGTATAAGGGTTATGCGAAGCTGTAACCATAATACCAATCATCTTATTCACTTTAGAATAATAAGCAAGCATTGGTGTAGAACATACACCAATAAACAAAACATCAAGTCCTTGTGATAATGCACCTGATGCGATAAGTTGCGCAAGCATTGGTGATGATTGTCTTGTATCATAACCAATCACGACTTGATTTAGATCAATGGCATCTTTTAACCCTTGACCTAATCTAAATGCTAATTTTTCATTTAATTTTTCATAAGCAATACCACGAATACCATCTGTTCCAAAATATTTACCCATAAAGCCTCCTATTCTACTGTTACGCTTTTAGCTAGGTTACGAGGTTTATCAATATCTAAGCCTCTTTCTAAAGCAGCGTAATAAGTAATAAGCTGTGTAGGCACAACCATCACCATTGGTGATAAGAGCGGTAATACATCATCTAAAATAATTTGATCTGTTGGTTGTGATACATTAGATAATGAAATCACGAGTGGCGTTGCCCCTCTTGAAATCATTTCATTTAAATTAGATCTTGTATGTTTGGCTGTTTTTTCATTAGAGATAATTGCAACAGCCGGTGTATGTTGTTCAATTAAAGCAATGGTTCCATGCTTTAATTCACCAGCAGCAAATCCTTCGGCTTGAATATAAGATACTTCTTTTAATTTAAGTGCTGCTTCAAGTGCCGTATAGTAATCTAAGCCACGACCAATGAAAAAGCAATTTCTTTTAATTAATAATTCATGAGCAAACGTATTTACTTCTTGTCGATCTAAAAAATATTCAATTGAATTTGCCACTCTTGCAAGTTCAAATTTAATGTCAATTGGATTTATAGCTAAAGTATTTGCTAAAATAGCAAGTACCGAAATTTGCGCAATAAATGCTTTTGTTGAAGCAACTGCAATTTCTGGACCAGCAAATAACTCTAAATGATAATCAGCTTCTCTTGCTAATGTTGATGTTTTCACATTAGTGATTGTTAAGATTGGATACTTTAAGGCTTTAATATTTACTAAACAAGCTCTTAAGTCAGCAGTTTCTCCTGATTGAGTATTTAATATAAAGAATGGTTTATTTGATAGTATAGGCATATCATATGCAAATTCTGAAGCTATATAAGTTTCAACTGGTAGACCTGTAAATGTTTCTAATAACTTTTTACCAACAAGGCCAGCATGCATCGAAGTTCCAGCAGCAATAATATATAAACGGTCTGCTTCTTTTATTTTATTAATTAATTCCGGCGTAATTAAAGATGATTTATCATCTAAGTACTGGCTCATAATATTTCTAATAACTGCAGGTTGTTCATATATTTCTTTTAACATGTAATGTTGATATTGGCCAAGTTCTGTTTGACTTTCATCTAAATCTATTTTTGAAAAATTTACATTAATAATTTCATGTGCTAAATTAAATACCCGAATATTTGCTTCATGAGCAACAATAAATGTCTTATCAAGCAATGGAAAATACTCATCAGCATAACCGACAAGTGCCATAACATCTGATGCGATTGTAACACCATTTTTACCTTTACCTAAGACAAGTGGTGATTTATTTTTAGCAGCATATATCGTATCAGGATCATGCGTATCAAGTATTAATAATGCATAAGATCCTTCAAGTAATTTAAGTGCTGTTAATATGGCATTTTCAACACTTAAAGTGTTTGAAAATGATTCAACAAGTTGAATAATAACTTCAGTATCAGTTTGTGAATAAAAATAACTATCAGCTAAATATTGCGTACGTAGTTCTTCATAATTTTCAATAACGCCATTATGCACGATAATGAAACGGCGAGATTGAGAATAATGCGGATGCGCATTATCTTTAGT
>JBAYAP010000025.1:0-12365 GCA_041669715.1 Acholeplasmataceae bacterium | reverse complement strand
TTGCCCAATATGCAAAAGTAAACGTTGATACCGCTACTGCTAATACTACCATTAAAGCTACTACTAATTTTTTATTTCTCATTTTTTTAAATCTCCTTTTTAGATAATTAATTTTTTTATTTTTCTTTGTTTTTTTGTTTTATTCTGTTTCTAATTTCGGTTCTACACTAAATTTTAAATCAAACGCGATGGTTTGTCCATAAATTGCTTCATATGCGGCAACCGAATCTTCCACATTGATTAAGCTTTCATCTAATCCTTTTTCACTAGCTTCTAGAGCATCTATAGGTTCAGAAATTGTAACAACAACTGTAACATATACAATCGAATTGTATAAATCATTTGTACTTTTGTCCTTTGTACCATTGATTGTTACATTGACTAACTCACTATAAACATCTGAACCACCAATTGTAATGTTTAAAGCTTCAACTACTAAGTTAACTTCTTTTACGAGTGTTTTATCAATACTTATCTCATAAACTATTGTAACTTGTTCAACTTCACCTTCGAACCATGCATAATTACTAGGAACTAACATGCCTTCAAATGCTGCACTTGATTGATGTACATCAAGACTTGCTTCTTCTTCGGTAAATTCAATAGTTACATTGGATGAGACGACTGTATTTGTCCAATATGCAAATGCTGCAGTCGAAGTGAATCCAAGTGTTATTGCCAGAAGTAATATGACTATCAGTTGAATCCCTTTTCTTTTAGACATTGCATCGCCTCCCTTACATAAAAGAAAAGTCAACATATTGCTACGTTGACTTTGTTTATTGATTATAACCTCAACAAGTCAGCGCATTAACTTCCATCTCTGGAAATTTAAATGGCAACTGGCTACCTTGTCTAGGCCCTTTAGTTTTGCGTCGCTAAATCCCTTTAGCTTTGCTTTTTTCATTTATGTTACTTAAGTTTTTCATAACATACGATGATGTTACTCTTACATTATATATACAAATAAAAACAATGTCAAGAAAAAAGTTTTAAAAATTTTAATTTTCGTTATATTTGACATAATTTGCATTATTGTTAATTTTTCTTTTCTATATTTATATATACATACGCGTATGTGAAGCGATTTAATTATAGGTTTTTTATTTAATTAAACTTGCTAATTTTTTAACAGTTCTAATTAATTGGTTAGTATAACTCATTTCATTATCGTACCATGACATAACCTTAACGAAACATTTTCCATCAACATTCATGACTTGAGTACAGTTTGAATCAAATAATGATCCAAAACTTGAACCGATAACATCGCTTGAAACGATTGGATCAGTTACATAAGCTAAAGTTTCATTTGCAGCAGCTTTAAATGCAGCATTGATTTCATCTTTAGTTGCTGGTTTTTTAATTTCTACTGTTAAATCAACAATTGATCCTGTTACAGTTGGAACACGTAGTGCAGTTCCATCTAATTTACCTTTTAATTGAGGTAATACTAAACCTAGAGCTTTTGCAGCACCAGTTGATGCAGGAACGATGTTTGCAGCAGCATTACGGCCTCTTCTTGCATAAATACCTTTTTTGTGTGGAGAATCTTGAAGTGCTTGGTCAGATGTGTAGGCATGAACAGTTGTCATGAAACCAGCTAAGATACCAAAATTGTCATCTAATACTTTAGCGACTGGAGCTAAACAGTTAGTTGTACATGAAGCACCACTTAAAATATCTTCGTCACCATTTAATGTATCATCATTTACATTATAAACGATTGTTTTAACGTTACCACTTGCAGGTGCTGAGATTACTACTTTTTTTGCACCAGCTTCTAAATGCCAGCCAGCTTTAACTTCATCAGTAAAGAAACCTGTACATTCTAAGACAACATCAACATCTAATTTACGCCAAGGTAAATTTTTAGGATCTTTTTCACTTAAAATAGGGATTCTTTTACCATCAACAACTAAATCACTACCTTCAAAAGATATTGAATTTACTTTAAAATTACCTTGTGCTGTATCATATTTTAATAAATATGCTAATGTTTCAGCATCAGTTAAATCATTAACTGCCACTACCTCAAAATTTGCATCATCCGCGATTAAGCGATAAGCAAGACGACCAATGCGGCCAAATCCGTTAATTGCTACTTTAATAGCCATAATTTTTAATTCCTCCTTGAATTGATTACTCTTTCGCTTATATTTTAACATTTTTAAATATAAATACAAATATTATGAAACATTGTGTTACGATGTAAACGTTTTTCCTTTAATTTCAATTCAAGTTTTGATATAATGAATGCGGAAACTGAATTAAACTTTTAAAAGGAGTATGTTCATGACAAAAAATATTGAAATTGAATTTAAGACCGTCATCTCAGAAAACAAGTATGTCGAGTTAATTAAATTGTTTGATTTAGAAAATAATATTTTCAAACAAGTCAATCATTATTTTGATACAGATAGTTTTTCTTTAAACGCAAAATCCATTGTTTTACGTATTAGACAAAAAGGTGAACATCGCTATAAAGTTACACTAAAATCTCAAGGTGATAAAGAAGCTTATGAAAACCATGTGCTTTTAACTGAAGAACAGGCAAAAGACATGATTAAAAATGGTTTTAACACACAAGATTTTTTTGACACTATTGATCCATGTTTTGTAACTTTTAAAGCAAGTTTAGACAATTACAGAGCAAGCACACCGTTTGCAAGTGGAACATTATTCTTTGATCGTTGTGATTATTGTGGAACAACTGATTATGAATTAGAGTACGAAGCAAGCAATTACGATGAAGGAAAAAACACGTTTGAAAACTTTATTTCTTCAAAAAATATTGGTTTTATTGCTACAAAGCGGAAAAGTGAGCGTGCATTTACATGTAAAAGATGATTTATTTCATCTTTTTTTATATATAATTGACATTTTTGCATATTATTACTATAATAATATATAAGAAGTTACGCGGAGGAAAAAATGAAAGAACGCAATTTATTAGTATTTATTACTGCTCTTGTTGCAAGCATCCTGTTAGTCATTTCCATCTGTTTAAAGTTTTTTATTTGGTACGATGTCAATGATTACGGATTATATGCTTCAATTCCAACTACATTTTATTTAATACCAGTTGTTATTTTATGGTTAGGTTGGTATTTAGACGATATAAAATCTGTTGTAATTGCAAGTGCAATTATGACAATAAATTTATATTTTCATCTTGAACATGTTGGTGTGTTAAACGGAAACCCTTTACTCGTTACATCTTATGCACCAATGATTAAAACTGTTTATGTTTTAAATCTAGTGCTAATGGTTGCAACAATCATTTCTGGATTTGTTTCTTATTATCTACCTAAATTCAATAAAAAAGAAGCATAAAAAATAAAAAGCCAATGATTGGCTTTTTTTAATGGGCTTGTTGTTTTTCTTTGATTTCTTCGAAATATTGTTTCAATATGGATTGATAATCACAATGTTCTCCATTTGGACAATTTTCGCACATAATCAATTCTCTAAGTCGTCTAGGAATGAAAACGCGAATTTCTTCATCATTATATCCTACTTGAAGTTTATCTCCATCAATAATAATAGGACGCTTTAATACGCTTGGATGATCTAAAATAAATGCTTTTAATTCACTAATTCTCATATCATCTATGTCTAAATCTTGTTCTTTAAAGATTTTAGATCGTGTTGAAATAATATCTTCAAATCCGTTTTCCGCAAATTCTAACATATGATCAATGTCTTCTTCAGTGATTCGTTGATTAAAAAGATTCTTTTCTTCATAATGAATCTTATGATCATCAAGCCACTTTTTCGCTTTACGACAAGACGAACAACTAGGTGTTGTATATATTGTAATCATTGTCTTCCTCCTTTTGGAGTATAGGTATTAGCCTATAGCACTTTGTGTTCTTGCATGGTTAATTATATAATTATTTATACTATTTATCAAGGATTGAAAACGTTTTACTAAAGTTTTAATACAATTTCACTTAAGTTGTGTATACTTGTTTTTTTTTTATTTTACGATATAATGTTAATAATAATGTTTTTAAATATAGAAAAGAGGATTATTTTATGTCTAAATGGGATTTATCGCCTTTTTATCCAAATATTGAGGCTTGGGAAGAAGATATTAAAAAATTACCTAAAATGATTGATGAAATTGCTGACTTTAAAGGCAAATTATCAGATTTTGCTTCATTTAAATTGTTTCATGAAAAAGATGAAACTTTGACAAAATTTATTTATCGCTTATATGGTTATATTCATTTATCAAGTGATTTAAATTTAAAAGATCAAGATAAAGCTTCTAAAAATCAACAAATGATGATTATATTTTCTGAAATTGGTCAAAAGACTTCATTTGTTTCACCTGAATTTATATCAATTGGTGAAGAAAAAATTATGTCATTTATCGACCGTGATAAAACTTTAGAACCTTATCGATTTGGTTTTAAAAAACTATTCTTGCAACAATCACATGTGTTAAGTGATGATAAAGAAAAATTATTATCAAACTTTAGTAGTGTACGCTCAATACCATCTTCACTTTATCAAGGATTATCTATTATTGATGCTGTTGATGAAACTATTATTTTAAGTGATGGTAGCAAAAAAACAATTACATTATCTAACTATCGTTCTTTAATTACTGAAGTACCAACAGCTGAAGATCGTAAAAAAGTATTTGAAGCTGCATTTAAAAGATATAAATCAAATAAATCAACATTTGCTGCAACTTATAATTTAGTGCTACAAAATTTAAAAGCAAATTATAAATCTAGAAACTTTAATTCTGCTGTTGAATCTGCATTATTTAGAAATAACATTCCTGTTGAAGTTTATAAAAATTTAATGGATGCTTCTTACGAAAGCAATGCATCAATTAAACGTTATATCAACTTACGTAAAAAACATTTAAAACTTGATACTTATCATACATACGATCGTTTTTTAACACTTGTTAAAGATGATACTAAATTTGATTTTGAAACTTCAAAAGATTTATGGTTTAAAGCACTTGAAGGTATGGATGAAGAGTTTGTTAAACAACAACATACAGCTTTACAAAATGGTTTTGTTGATGTTTTACCTGCCGACGGTAAACGTACAGGTGCCTATTCTTCTGGTCTTTATGGCTTCCATCCTTATATTTTATTAAATCATGATTTTACTTTAGATTCAGTATTTACTATGGCACATGAATGTGGCCATAGTGCACATACTTTATTTTCAACAAGTCATCAACCAATGGCAACATCTGATTATACAATCTTTGTTGCTGAAGTTGCTTCTACTTTTAATGAGCATGTCTTATTAGATTATTTAGTTAAAAATGCCAAAAGTAAAGAACAAAAAATTGCTTTATTAGAAAAAGCACTTGATGGTTTTATGTCAACATTCTTTAGACAAACACTTTTTGCCACTTATGAATATAAAGCAAATGAACTCGTAGAAAAAGGCATGCCAATCACCGATCAATCATTATCCAATATTATGATTGATTTATACAAGCATTATTATGATCTTGATATTACATCAGAAAACGGAAAAGAATACGTTTGGGCATATATTCCCCATCTATTCCATACACCATTTTATGTTTACCAATATGCAACATCTTATAGTGCATCATTAAAGATTTATGAAGATGTCTCAAATAAAGTACCTGGTGCAATGGATAAATTTAAAGATTTATTAAAATCAGGTGGTAGTGATTATCCTGTTAATCAAGTAGCAAAAGCTGGTGCTGATTTAACTGATAAAGAAACTTTTAAGGCAGTCACTAAACGATTTGATTCTTTAATTGATCAATTAGAAAAAGCACTTGAAGAATAATCATATTTAAAGTATAATAAAATTACGATGATAAGAAAATAGTAATTTATAAAAAACATCTATAGAGAACTGGGATGGTGAAATCCAGTGTTGTGGTTATAAATGAATGGACTCTTGGAGTACAAAAGTATGTCGGCTATAACGACATTAAAGGGCTAGAAGTAATTCTAGAACTAAGGTGGTACCGCGATCAATCGTCCTTAGATATAATATCTAAGGACTTTTTTTTAGGAGATGAAATTATATGAAAAGACTTGTATCAGGCATTAAACCAACCGGACAATTAACATTAGGAAACTATATTGGAGCGATTAAACAATTTGTTGCTTTGCAAGATGAATTAGAAGACACTGAATTCTTCATTTTTATTGCTGACCTTCATGCAATCACAACACCTCAAAACAGACAAGAGTTAAAAAAGAACATTAGAAATGTTGCAGCATTATATATGGCATGTGGCCTTGACCCAAATAAAGTAAATTTATTTATTCAATCTGAAGTTGTTGAACATGCACAATTAGGTTACGTTATGGAATCAACATCATATATTGGCGAAATGGAACGCATGACACAATATAAGGACAAAAAGAAAAAACAAACTGAAGGTATTCGAACATCTCTTCTCACTTATCCGGCACTTATGGCTGCTGATATTTTAATTTATGATGCTGATATTGTACCTATTGGTGATGATCAAAAACAACATCTAGAATTAACTAGAGATCTTGCCCAACGTTTTAATAGTATGTATGGTGATACTTTTGTAATTCCAGAAGGCTTTTTCCCAAAAACCGGAGCACGAATCAAATCATTAACCGATCCTACAAGAAAAATGGAAAAATCATCTGATAATCCTAAATCTTATATTTTATTGCTTGATGATTTAAATCAAATTAAAAATAAAATTAAAAGTGCTGTAACTGATTCTGAAGGTATCATTAAATATGATGTAAAAAATAAACCTGGGATTTCAAATTTATTAACTATATATGCCTCATTAACAAATCAATCCATTAAAGCTGTAGAAAATAAATATAAAGATTCAAATTATCAAACTTTTAAACTTGAATTAGCTGATATCGTTGTCGATACCATTAAACCTATCCAAGAGCGATACAATGAAATCATCAATAGCAAAGCTTTAGATGAAGCACTTGATCAAGGTCGAGAAAAGGCATCTTATATTACAAGAAGAAAACTAGCAAAAGTTTATAAACGCTTAGGTATTGGAAGATATTAAATAAAAAAAGGCCAACTGGCCTTTTTATTTTGCTGCAAATAATTCAATATCAGTAATTTCTGATTTTGATTCTCCATCAACTTGAATATAAGTTGGTCTATCAACATGAACTGTTATATGTTTTCCTTTATAAATCTTAACATATTTTTTAAAACATGGATGTATACCAAAATAAATGGTTGGGAAAATAACAAATAATAACAGTTTTGGCATGTTTTTAATAACAAGTAAATCTAAATATCCATCATTTCGATCAGCTTGCGGTGCCATTTTCATGCCACCCCCTTGATAAGGGGCATTTAGTGCACTAGCAAACCATATTTTCTTTTCAGTATAAGTTTTTCCGTCGACTGTAAATGTACCAGATACTGATTTAAATTTTCTAAATCCTTCTAGTGAATGTCTAAAATAGTTAATTTTATTTTTCTTATATTTAGAATTGGAAACTAAATGTATAACAAACCCATCTAAGCCAAGACCAGCACCATTGACAAATCTTTTAGTTATTGACTGATATGTAATAGTTGGTAATTTATCTAAATACGGCTTAATTAAAACAACTTTATCTTTTGTTTTTAAACTTCTAATAAAATCATTACCTGTTCCCGCTTGATACATATATAAAGACTGTGGATATTTTATACCATAAATACGATTCACTAAATGATTAAGTGTCCCGTCGCCTCCGACTAGAATTACACGGTCTTCTGGGTGTAATTTAGATATGAAATCTGTAACATCTTCAATATCTAGAATGTCTTGTTTAACGACTGTTTTACCTTGTTTTTCTAGATGCTTTGCTATTTTTTGAATAAACTTTGGATTGTTACCATTTCTTGATAACGGGTTATACAATAAAATATCCATTATGACTCTCCTTATATAAATTTAGCAATTGCAAATTTTTTCTTGCCACGTCTAATTGCTACATATAGATCATGCAGTGCATGTTGTTTACTTAAACTATAATTCAAATCAATAATTTTTTCATCATTAACACTAACTGCACCATTTATAATAAATTCTCTTGCTTCTCGTCTTGATTGTGCTAATTGCAATGCAACTAAACAATCAATTAATAAAATATTTTCTTCAATCGCAATCGTATCTAAGGTCTTTGTTAACATAAGAAACTCATTTTTTGTTAAATCGCTAAACGCACCTTTAAATAATGCTTCTGTAACTCTTAATGCTTCTTTTAACGCTTCTTCTCCATGCACAAGTTTAACAATTTCAGAAGCAACCATTTTTTGTGCACTTCTTTTTTCAGGAAATTCTATTGCTTCTTTTTCTAATGCTTCAATTTCTTCTTTTGATAAAAGTGTTAATGTTCGTAAAAATTTTGAAATATCAGCATCTGCAGCATTCATAAAATATTGATATAGTTCATAAGCAGAAGTTAAAGATTCATCAAGCCATAATGCTCCTGATTCACTTTTGCCAAATTTTGTGCCATCTGCTTTAAGCAATAATGGTGAGCTTAAACCTACAGCATCACTTTTATCACCCAAAACTTTTCTAATTAATTCGAGTCCTGCTGTAATATTACCCCATTGATCAGATCCACCAAATTGAATTTTGCAATCTTTATCTCGATATAATTCTAAAAAATCAATAGATTGTATAATCATATATGAAAATTCAGTATATGAAATACCAATATCTAATCTTCTTTGAACAACATCTTTACTAAGCATATAATTGATATTAAAATGTTTTCCATAATCTCTTAAAAAAGAAATCGTATCAATATTTTTAATCCAATCATAATTATTCACATAAATAACATTTTCACTACCTAAAAATTTTTCAATTTGATTTTTAATACGTTCAGCATTACTAAGTGATTCTTGCAAAGTTAAAAGTTTTCTTTCACTTGTTTGTTTGGGATCGCCAATAAGACCCGTTGCCCCACCAATTAATACAATCGGTGTATGCCCATATTTTTGTAATAATAACATCCGTACAATTTGTACTAAATGTCCTACAGTTAAAGATTCTCCTGTTGGATCAAAGCCACAATAAAACTTTACTTGTTCTTCATTTAAATGTTTTTGAGCTTGTTCTTCATCACTGACATCTTTGATCATGCCACGCCAGATTAAATCATCATATAATTTCATATTCTATCCTTTCAAATAAAAACCGTCCTTAAAAAAATCTAAGGACGAATAATCGCGGTACCACCTTAGTTCTAGATAAAATCTAGCACTCGTTATTTTATAATCTCCATAATTGTAATTCAAAATAAGTTTTCTTTTCATGTTACACCCTCATGAAATCTCTAAATTAGGTTTACTCGTTTTTACTATGATTACTTCTTTGATTGATTAATTTTTTGTAGATTGTCTTTTAACGATATAATGCGGTAATATAATTCTTATATTGTCAACGTCTTTAGAATTCATTAACTTCGTTAATAGTCTCATTGAAACAGCACCTATATCATACACTGGAACATCAATTGATGTCAAGGTAGGTCTTGATAGAAGTGCATATTTTGTATTTTGAAATCCGGCAACTTCTAAATCTTGAGGTACACTTACTTTATGATCTCTAGCAATATTCATAAATGATACAGCAATAGAATCTCTAACACCAATTGCACCATCAACCTTTTTATCAGCAAAAAATGTCGTAAAATGTTGACGATTAATATGGGTATCACCACTAGTTCTAAAAATCTTAGGTTCTAGTCCAGCTTCTGCCATAGCTTTTGCATAACCAGCTTCTTTTTTATCATTAACTGAATAACGTCTTGCAGTACTTAATAAATAAATATCTTTTCTGCCATCATCAATCATAAGCTTTGTAATTTCATAACCAGCTTTTTCATAGTCAATAGAAACCATTGGAATATTTTCATCATCAGAAACAACATTTGCAAATACAAATGGAATTTGATTATCTAGAAAAATCTTTTCAACTTCTTCTACACGATTTGAACTTAACTCATCATTAAGATAAAGCACACCATCAACTTGTTCAGCAACTATATCTTTTAAGACATCTAATACGTCCATATCTTCTCTAACAGAAAAAAGCTTAATTGAATATTTATAGCTATGTGCAATGTCACTAATACCACCAAGCATTTCAGCTACAGAAGCACGTGTAACATCAGAAATAACAATACCAACAGTTGTTGTTTTACGGCTTGCTAAACCTCTAGCAATCACATTTGGACGGTATCCAAGTTCTTTAATGACTTTTAATACTCTTTGTCTTGTATCTTCTTTTACCTTTTCAGGATTATTTAATACTCTAGAAACTGTAGCAAGCGATACACCGGCAGCGCCAGCAACATCATAAATTGTTGCGTTATTCATAGTTTTCACCTCTATGTAAATTATATCATGTTTATTATATCAAATTATGTAAAGGCTTTCAAGACTTTTATGAAAATAGTTTCAGAAAATTACAAAAAAAATAAAGAGGCATGGCCTCTTTATAGATTTATTATCTTTTTTCTCTAATTCTTGATGCTTTAGCTGATAATGTACGGATATAATGAAGTTTTGCTCTTCTAACTTTACCTTTACGACTCACTTCAATATGATCAATTACTGGTGAATGTAATGGAAATGTTCTTTCTACACCAATACCATATGAAACTTTACGCACTGTAAATGTTTCAGAAACGCCACCGCCTTGTTTTTGAATCACAAGACCTTCAAATAATTGGATACGTTCTCTACTACCTTCGACAATTTTAACGAAGACTTTAACGTTATCTCCAGCCATGAATGATGGAACATCTTTAATATAAGACTTTGTAACTTCAGCGATTAACGCTTGCCCTTTTAGCTTAGACATAATAGACTCACTCTCTTTCCTTCCAATGTTCTTGTTTTTATTTACAGCGGACCATTGTGTATTTAATTACGGCTTTCTTATTATAACAAAGTTATATATAAGTTGCAACTATTTATTTAATTCAGCTTTAATTTCAGCTAAAATAGTTTTTTCTTGATCTGTTAAATCAATTTTTTCAATAAGGTCAGGTCTTTTTAAATAAGTTGCCTTAATGCTTTCTTTTTGTCGCCAGTTTGCTATATTTTGATGATGACCTGATTTTAATATTTCAGGAACTTCATATCCTTCATACGATTCTGGCTTCGTATATTGTGGATATTTCAACCATCCATTTTGAAGACTATCTGTGTCTCTTGATGATTCATCAATCACACCTGATAATAATCTTACAACTGCATCTGTTACAATCATTGCTGGAATTTCTCCACCTGTTAATATATAATCACCAATTGATATCTCTTCATCAACAAATGACATCACACGTGCATCAATACCTTCATAATGTCCACATAATAATATCAAATGATTATATGTTGCATATGAAGTTGCTTTTTTTTGATTAAACAATTGCCCTTGCGGTGATAAATATATCACCTTTGAATCTTTTGTTTTTAACGTTTTAATAATTTCATAAAATGGTGGGAATTGCATAAGCATGCCGGAACCACCGCCATAAGGTGTATCATCGATATATTGCTGTTTTCTTTTGCTATAATCTCTTAATTGATGACATCTGATTTCAACATGTCCTTGTTCTTGTGCACGTTTAACAATTGATGTTTGAATAAACGCTTCAAAAAATTCAGGAAATATTGTCACAATATCAATAATCATAATAATCCCTCAACATCTTTAATAACAATGTGATCATCTATAGATATAATGAATTCATTTCGAAATGGTATCAATGCAACTTTATCTTTTGTTTTTATTTCTAAAAGATAACCTTGTGGTACCTCAACAACACTAAGTACTGTCCCAACAAATTTATTATTTTCAAGATAAACTTCTTTATCGATTAAATCATCATAATAATATTCGTCATCTTCAATTATTTCATTTTTTTTATCTGCATATACAAACAACCCTTTATAAGGTAGGACATCATTAATATCATCAATTGTTTTAAATTTAACAATTAGAATATTTTTATGTGGTCTTACTCTTTCTATAATGAGTGCTTTATATGTTTGATTTGGTTGTTCAACATAGATTGTTTCATTCGTAACAAATCGATTAAAGTCACTTAAATTATAAATATTAACTTCACCTTTGATACCATGTGTGTTGACAATCTTTCCAATTTGATGCATGAGTATTAAAAGTTAAAATGAATCAATATCAATATGGACATGTTTACGCTCTTTTGAAGCACCCGCGTAAACGATGGTTCTCATTGCACTTGCAATTTTACCACCTTTGCCAATGACACGACCTAAATCAGCTTCATTAACTAGAAGTTGAATGTTAATTGAATCTTCATCAGAAGATAAAATCTTAACTA
>JBAYAP010000024.1:0-12516 GCA_041669715.1 Acholeplasmataceae bacterium | reverse complement strand
GACTATGAACATATAGTTAGAACCGCAATTAAAGAGATAGGCTATACCAAAGAAGCTTATGGTTATAATGCTGATGAAGTTAAAATTGATGTAAGAATTAAAAAGCAATCATTAGATATTGCGCAAGGCGTAAATAGAAATGATAAAAAATCATTAGGTGCAGGCGATCAAGGTTTTGTGTTTGGTTATGCTAACCGTGATACAAAAACATATTTACCATTACCTATTTATTTAGCACATCGTTTAGCTGAAAGACTTGCATATGTTAGAAAAGAACATATTGTTGAAGGTATTCGTCCTGATGGTAAAACACAAGTAACAATCGCTTATGATCAAAATCATAAATTTGCTTATGTGCACACCATTGTTTTATCAACACAACACGATCCAGAATGGATTCAAGAAGATTTACATCAAAGTATGATTGAACATGTTATTAAACCAGTGTTTAAGGATTATGACTTATCAAAAACACAGTTTAAAATTAATCCAACAGGAAGATTTGTTATGGGTGGTCCACATGGTGATGCTGGACTAACTGGGCGTAAAATTATTGTTGATACATATGGAGGATATGCACGCCATGGTGGTGGTGCGTTTTCCGGAAAAGATGCAACTAAAGTTGATCGTTCAGCAGCATATATGGCAAGATATATTGCCAAAAATATTGTTGCATCCGAAATTGCCGATGCATGTGAAATACAATTAGCATATGCGATTGGTATTGCTGAGCCTGTGAGCATAAATATTAATACATTTGGTACTGAAAAAGTTAATTATGAATTGATATATGACGCTGTAGTTAATAATTTTGATTTAACACCAAGAGGTATTATTAAAACTTTAGATTTAAATCAACCTATTTATAGAAAAACGACACAATATGGTCATTTTGGAAAATCAAATACAGATTTCACATGGGAAAAACTAGATAAGATTGAAATATTTAAGAAATTATTATAAAATAGGATAGGTGATGCTAATGAAACAACTTGAAGCAATAGAAGAAAAAAGATTAAAAGCTGTTGAATCGTTTAAAAAAGAACGCAATAAAGGACTTATGTTTTTAATTCCTGCTATTTTAGTGATTATTCTCGGTTTTTTATTTAATCAGTTTGTCGTTGTTGCTATTGGATTTGTTTTAGTTATTGTAGGATTTATTTTTATAGGTAAAGGTTCTTCATATATTAGTGCATATAATAAAACAGTAAAAAACGAACTTGTAACGACGTTACTTAAAGATACCTATGAAGATGTTTATTATGATCAAAATAGTGGTATTGCATTAAATCAGATTTTAAAAACAGAAACAGTTAAAAGACCTGATCGTTCTCACTTTGAAGATTATTTTAGAGCTTCTTATAAAGGCATTCATTTTGAAACGAGTGATCTTGATTTAAAAGAACGTGTTCAACATCGTGATTCTAAAGGTCACACTTATTATACATATGAAACTTATTTTAAAGGACGCTGGATTATATATCGTTTTGATCGTCATTTTAAAGAAGGTTTAAAAATTATTGAATCACGTTTTGGCTTTAATAAACATGGTTATGAAAAAATGGATACTGAAAGTTTAGAGTTTAATAAAAAGTTTACGATTTATACAACAACAAAAGAATATGGATTTTATCAAATAACATCCACAATGATTGAAAAACTATTAAAATTAGAAAAAATGCATCGTGGTCAAATTGTTTATTGTTTTATGGATAATGAATTACATATTGGTATTAATGATCGTAAAGATTATTTAGAAGTATCTTATAAAACACCAGTGACTGAAGAAAGTCTACAACCTGTTTTAGATGATATAGAATTAATTGCGGCTATTGTCAATGAGTTTAGATTGGATGGGCCAAAATTTAAAGAACAAGATTAAGATTATGAGTTTACTTTTGATTCTTATTATTTTAATTGTTGTTATTGTTGTGTTATTTGTGATCTTCGGATCTGAAGATAAAGAATAAAGGAGAAAAAATATGCCACCTATTGGATATGTAATAATTGTTTTAGTTTTAGTATTTATTATTGTAAGTTGGATGATATCAACGATAAATGCATTTAGACGTATGCAAGTTAAAATTGATGAATCTGAATCAAGTATTGATGTTGCATTAACAAAAAGATATGATTTACTTTCAAAAATGTTTGCTGCAACTAAAGGTTACATGAAACATGAAAAAGAAACATTAACACAAGTTGTTGCAATGCGTCAACCAGGTCATAGTGCAAGTATTCAAGATAAACAAGAATTTGCAAATCAAATGACTAGAGGTTTAGAAGCAATCAATGTTGTTGTTGAACAATATCCTGATTTAAAAGCATCAACAAATGTTGCTAAATTACAAGACTCAACAAGCGAAGTTGAAGAAAACCTTCAAGCAGCGCGTAGAGTATATAATTCAAATGTTTCAGTTTACAATCAAAAAGTTGTAGTTTTTCCTAGTAATGTTATTGCAAATTGGAAAAAATTTACAAAACGTGATTTCTTCGAATCAGAAGAATTAAAACGTCAAGATGTAAAATTTGATTTCTAAAAATTAAAGAATAAAAACAATAGAATGCTTGCATTCTATTTTTTTTGATATAAGTTCATAAAATTAGATAATATAAATTGTGTAAAAATAAGATAAAGCGCATAAGTTTCTTGTAAAAATGGCTCCATTATAGTAATATAATAGAGAATGTAAAGGATGTGTACATATGTTTAAAAATCTATTTGACCCAGGAAAAAAAGTATATAAAAATGCCGAAGTTGTTGCTCAAGAAGTATTTAAACTTGAAGAAGCTATGGCAAAACTTACAGATGAAGAAATTAAAAATAAAACAAACGAATTTAAAGAAAGATTTAAAAATGGGGAAACACTTGAAGATCTCATGGTTGAAGCATTTGCTTTAGTTAGAGAAGCGTCAAGAAGAGTTACAGGATTATTCCCATATTTTGTTCAAGTTTGTGGTGCTTATGTAATTTTTAATGGTAATATTGCGGAAATGAAAACAGGTGAAGGTAAAACAGTAACAGCTGTTATGCCAGCTTATTTAAGTGCAATTAATGGCGAGGGTGTTCACATTGTTACAGTTAATGAATACTTAGCTAAACGTGAAGCTGAAGGCGATATTGGTGATCTTTTTAGATTTTTAGGATTGACTGTAGGTCTTAATTTAAGAGAGCTTACTAAAGAACAAAAACGTGAAGCTTATGATTGTGATGTTTTATATTCAACAAACAGTGAATTAGGATTTGATTATTTAAGAGACCATATGGTTTTATATGCAAAAGATATGGTTGCTCAACGTGGCTTAAGTTATGCAATTATTGATGAAGTTGACTCCATTTTAATTGATGAAGCAAGAACACCATTAATTATTTCTGGTGGTTCCAAAAATAATATGAATTTATACCAATCTGCTGACCGATTTGCAAAATCTTTACGCGATGAAGATTTTGAGATTGATGTAGAATCAAAATCAATAGAATTAACTCCAGAAGGCATTGAACGTGCAGAAAAGATTTTTCAAATTGATAATTTATATGATTTAAAATATGTAACTTTAGTTCATCATATTAATAACGCATTGCGTTCAAACTATATTATGTTTAGAGATAAAGAATATGTTGTTCAAGATGGTGAAGTTTTAATTGTCGATCAATTTACCGGTCGTATTTTAAGAGGACGTCAATTTTCTGAAGGTCTTCATCAAGCTTTGGAAGCTAAAGAAGGCGTAAACATAAAACAAGAAACAGTAACTGTTGCAACTATCACTTACCAAAATTTCTTTAGAATGTATAAAAAATTATCAGGTATGACAGGTACTGCAAAAACTGAAGAAGAAGAATTTAGAGAAATATATAATATGGATGTTGTTGAAATTCCAACTAACAGACCAATTATTAGAAAAGATGAACCTGATTATATTTTTGTAAATAGTGAAGATAAGTTTGATGCATTATGTAAAGAAATTCAAGAGCGACATGAAATAGGACAACCACTTTTAATTGGGACAATTGCTGTTGAAACATCAGAGTTATTATCTAAAAAATTAAATCTTTTAAGAATTCCTCATGAAGTCTTAAATGCTAAGAATCATGAAAGAGAAGCTGAAATTGTCGCAAAAGCAGGTTATATGGGATCAGTAACGATTGCAACCAATATGGCTGGACGTGGGACAGATATTAAATTAGGCGAAGGTGTTGTTGCCGTTGGTGGTTTAGCAGTTTTGGGTAGTGAAAGACATGAATCTAGAAGAATTGATAATCAGTTAAGAGGCCGTAGTGGTCGTCAAGGTGATCCAGGATATTCAAGATTCTATTTATCAGCAGATGATGAACTTTTGGTTCGATTTGGTGGTGAATCATTTAAAACCAGATTACAAACGATTGACCGTATGAACGGTACAGGACAACCTTTATCATTTAAAATGTTTTCTAAATTTGTTTCTAATGCCCAAAAACGTATTGAAGGTAATAACTATGATTCACGTAAGCAAGTCTTAAAATATGATGATGTTATTAGAAAACAAAGAGAAATTATATATAAAGAACGTCGTGATGTCTTAACTTTAGAATCTATTGAAGACCAAGTTAGACAAACAGTTGAAAAAGTATTAATAAGTCAAGTTTCAAATTTTATTAATCAAACAGGAAAAAATGAATTTACTATCAATTATGATGCAGCATTTAAACATTTTGAAGGTCCGATTTTTATGCCGGGAACAATTGATAAAGCATATTTAGAAACTTTGAATCAAGATGCATTTCAATCATATATTGTTGAATTAGCAAATAAAGAATTAGACCGTAAAAAAGCTGAAGTGCCACTTGAAATATTTAACGAATTTTTAAAGGTTGTAATGTTACGAGTAATTGATACTTTTTGGATGAGACATATTGATGTGATGGATGAATTGCGTCAAAGTGTTAGATTACAATCATATGCTCAACAAAATCCGCTTGTTATCTATCAAAAAGAGGGATTAAGACTATTTAATGAAATGATTAGCAATATTAATCAAGATGTAACAAGATATGCACTACGTGCACAAATTAGATATAATACAGAACGTGAAGAAGTTGTGAAAAATACCAAAACAAATGAAGGTATGTCAGCAAGTTCAAAACCAAAAAAACCAAAAGTGAGAAGAAATAAAAGCCAACGAAATATGCCTTGGCGTTAGGAGGTCACGATGGAACGCTATGATGTAAATAAGATGATTACGTCTTTTGAATCAAGAATTGAAGATTTAAATAATGCATTAAATCTAGAAGCACTTGTAAAAAAATATCAATCTCTTAGTGAACTCATGCAAGAACCTGATTTTTGGAGTGATCCTAGTCGTGCCAAAAAAGTTTCAAAAGATGCTACAATTATTAAAGATAAAATTGATCAATATCATAATTTAAAAAATAAATATCAACAACTTGTTGATTGGTTTGAAATATCAGAAGAAGATACGGAAGAATGGGTATTGTTAGAAGAAGATATTAAAACACTCAATAAAGCACTTAAATCATTTGAAATTCAAATACTTCTTAATGGACCCTATGATGATCATGATGCAATCTTAGAGTTACATCCTGGTGCTGGGGGTACTGAAGCACAAGATTGGTGTGATATGCTTTATCGAATGTATACAAGATTTGCGCAAAGAAGAAAATTTAAAGTTGAAGTACTTGATTATCAAGCAGGCGATGAAGCAGGCATTAAAAGTGTTATTATGCGTATTAAGGGCCCCTATGCTTTTGGATATTTAAAAGCTGAAAAAGGTGTTCATCGTTTGGTTAGAATTTCACCATTTGATTCTAATGCAAGAAGACATACTTCCTTTGCTTCACTTGATGTGATGCCAGAGTTTGAAGATGATGTAGAAATTGATATTAAAGATGAAGATATTAAAGTTGATGTTTATAGAAGTGGGGGTGCTGGTGGACAATCAGTTAATACGACTGATTCTGCAGTTAGAATCACACATCTAGCATCAGGTATTGTTGTGACTTGTCAAAATGAACGAAGTCAAATTAAAAACAAAGAAACGGCAATGAGTGTTTTAAAAGCAAAATTGTTAGTTGAACAATTAAGAAAACAAGAAGAAAAACTTAAAGATATTAAAGGTGAACAAAAGGATATTGCTTGGGGTTCACAAATACGGTCTTATGTGTTTCATCCATATCAAATGGTAAAAGATCATAGAACTAATTATGAAGTAAGTCAAATTGAACAAGTGATGGATGGGGATATAGATGGGTTTATTAATGCTTATCTAAAAGATGGTAACAATCATGAATAAAGCAAGAACAAGAGAAATTTTAGAAATCACTTTAGGCGTTGTCATTTTAACAGTGGGTTTCTATTTTTTCTTATTACCACAAAATTTAGTTGTTGGTGGCGTGATGGGTATATCTATTTTACTTAAAGACTTTATTCCTGTTACAATATTTGTATTTGTTGCTAATATTGTTTTATTATTTATTGGATTAGTGGTCTTAGGTAAAGAGTTTTTTATGAAAACTGTGTATGCAACTTTACTATCACCAGTTGTACTTTGGATTTTAGAAAAGACTATAGACGCAAATTATTTAATGAAATATATGACTGAATCACCTTTATTGATTTCTGCTATATTTGGTGGTTTATCCGTAGGTTTTGGCCTTGCAGTTGTTATTAGAAATAATGCCACAACAGGGGGTATTGATGTTATTCAAAAAATAGTTAGTAAATATTTAAAAATTCCTTTTCATTTATCTGTTTATATTATTGATGGGACAATCATTCTTATTGCATTATTTGTTAATTTTCAATTAGGACTTTATGCATTTGGTTCGATGTTACTATCAGGTATAATTATTAATTATTTATCAATTGAAGGAACGTCAGGATTTACGGTATTTATTGTAACTGATAAAATTGATATTATTCAAGCACAAATATATGAGAAACTTGATCGTGGTCTAACTATTTCAAAAGTTGTTGGTGGTTTTAGTCGAGAAGATAAAGATATGATTATTTGTACAGTAGATCGATTACAATTATATACTTTTAAAGAAATTATTAAAGAAAACGATCCTTTAGCATTTACTTTTGTTACTAGAACAAAAGAAGCGTTAGGTAATGGTTTTAGTAGGGAGCATGCCGTATGGAAACGAAAAAATTAGGTATTTTATTTTTATTTTCGGTTATTTTAGCTTTTTTTGCTGGCTACTTTTCATCAAATTTAGTTGAAAGCAAAATGGTTATTGAAAGTGATGAAATATTTGATTATATAACAAAAGCTTTTGATGAATACTATTATTATGAAATTGACTCTGATGATGTTTATGATGCATTTATTAAATCGATGAATGCAGTTGTTGACAGCTATGCTGAAAATAATAATGATCCATATACAAAAATTAATGCCGTTGCTTCAAACATTACTAGCAGTAAAGTAGAGTCATTTGTTGGTATGGGTATCGATTTTTATTTTGATGGCTTAAATTTACGAGTTATTGATGTCAATGACTCATCAAGTTTATACTTAAACCTATTTCCTTATGATTTGATTACGGGCGTTGTTGAAGATGAAGAAATCATTTATTTTGATGATTTAGAATCGACAGATGATGTACTTACATATTTACAAGGACAATTAGATGAGACTCAAGTTATCATTGTTGAAAATGTTTATGGCGAAATTTATCAATTAAGTTTTACATACAATGAAATTGATACACCATCAACTTATACATTAGATTTAGGTTATGATGATATTGGATATATTAAAATAGATTCATTTAACGGATATTCTGAAGGTGTAACTGTTGGGACAAATTATGTATTTAATACTTTATTAAGACAATTAGAAACAACGACTTTACTCGATGAAAATTCAACACTTATTTTAGATTTAAGAGATAATCCGGGTGGATCACTTACCGCATTAAATAATAAAGGAACTAATTTAAACCCAGGTATTACACAATTATTACTGCCATATAGTTTAACGCATTCAATCTTTAATTTAGTTGATAAAAATGATGATGTTATAGAATATTATGGTGGCCTATCAACAGAAAAGACCTATGATATTAAAGTTTTAGTTAATGAAAATAGTGCATCAGCAAGTGAAGTACTAGCAGCTTCAATGTATAGTTATGGTTATACCCTTTATGGACATCAAACTTATGGTAAAGGTGTTTATCAAAATTCAATCTACTTAAATGATATTAGAAATGTTAGTTATTATTTAACATATACTGAAGGTATTTGGAATTATGATGATGACAAAAACGTCATGACTGAGCCACTTCCAGTGACTGAAATTGTACAGTCAGGTATTTTAACATTAGATTTACCAGTGTTTATGTATACGTTAAGTTATGATATGGTTGATTCAACTTTAGTAGATTATCAAAAGTTTTTAAATGTTTATTTTGAAAATAATTATGATTTAAGAACTGATGGGTATTATGACATAATAACTGAAAATTTGGTTAAACTTTATCAATTAGAAAAAGGTATAACACAAACTGGAACTATTAATTTAGAAACAGCACAACATATTTATGCTGATTTTAAAGTGATGTCTAATGATGCGAATAATGATGCACAGTTACAAGCATTATTAGCAATGATTAATGAAGATGATGAATAAAATTATATTAATAAAAAAGTTTAAAACTAAATATCAAGTTACATTTGATAATGATCAAATCATAGACTTTGAACCTATGATTTATACAAAACATCATTTAAAATTATTTCAAATATTTGAAAAAAATGAATATGATAAGCTTATTGAAGATAATTTATATGAAAGATATAAACGACTTGGACTTCAAAGATTAAAACGCATGCAAACCAAAAAAGAACTTTATGATTATTTAATTGATAAAGAAGCAAGTATTAAAATTGCCAAACAATTAGTTTATGAATTTAATGAAAAACGATATTTAGATGATGATGCTTATACAAAAATATATGTACAATTACATCAAGATCAAAAAGGACCTAAATATTTAGAACAACAATTAATAAAAAAAGGTGTTGAAAAAGCAATTGTTGATTCTTATATGCAGCAAATAAATGAATTAGATATACTTTCAAATTTAATACCGAAAAAAATACGGTTGCTTAATGGTAAAAAATCTAAAAAACAAATTCTAATTAAAATTAAAACAGATTTATTGCGATTAGGTTTTCATTCAAATAAGATTGATGAAAGTATTGCTTTATGTCAAAATGATATTGAAGAAGTTGATATACGAATTGTTGAAAAGTATTTTTTAAAATTGCGAGCTAAAATCAAAAGTCAAGAATTATCTTATGAGGATAAGCAAAAAATCTTTGTAAAATTATATCAAAAAGGCTTTCCTCAATCATTAATTACAAAAGTTATAGAACAAAATATTTAAATGTAAATATGTTGAATAAAACACCGGATATTGTTAGAATATGATTGTAGCAAAAGAAGGTGTTTTATTATGAAAATTGAGTTTTATTTGGATTACTTATGTCCGAAGTGTTATCTACAGCAAAAAGTCATTGAACAAATGATTAAAAAACAAGAAATTTCTGAAGATGTTGTCATCTACAGAAGTTTCGAAATGGTTGATGCATATGAATTTGATGAATCTTTGAACTTTGTAGATTTTATTGTTAAATATAAGCAGTTACCTAAAAATGAAGTTATTGATTTTTTAAATAAGACAAATATGGAAATTCAATTATTTCCAATTCATAATGTTCATAAAATGGCTCATCTCGCTAAAAAGATGAAATTGTCATATGGCTTTAATAAGGCTGTATTTAAGGCGATTTATGAGGATCATATTAATTTATCTCAGATTCATGAATTAAGACAACTTGCAATAAATGTTGGTTTGCCTGAAGATGAAGTTAATGATGTATTATGCACTTCAAAATATAGTGATGCTGTTATTTCAAACAAAGAAAATGGACAGTTAAAAGGGGTAGAATCACTTCCATTTTTAAGGATTAATCAACTGTTAAAATTAAATGGGCTACAAGATGAAGAAACTATTTTAAATGCACTTCATTTGTCATTAGAAAATAAAATAAATGAACATTGTACGGGTAGTAATTGCATACGCAAAAAGAACCGTTCAAAAAGTGTGTAGAACGATAAATATATATTTATCGTTTATTTTTTTATTAATTTATATATTTTTATATAAAAAATATAGGGTTGAATAGTAAATATGGCTTAAACATGATACAATAGTTATGGATTTTTATATGTTTTTATATCAATTTAGGAGGTCATGCATGGCACAATTATTCGATCGATTACCCAATAATTTTTTTAGTGTCCTTGCCTCCCCAAATAAAGAAATTTATATTGACTGCATTATGGTAATTTATCATGCAGTAGATAGTATAGAAGATGCTTTTCAAGGGGATAGAGAATATATTGTTCAAAAATTAATTGATTATTTTGACGATAGAGTAGAAGAAGTCTTTGATGATATTGAAGAAGACGAATCAACTCACACTTCAAGACAAAAAGCTGTTCACGTGATTAATATATTAAAAAAAACTGGATGGTTAGGCGAAGAAGAGTTAGGTGATTATAAGACATCACTTAACCTTTTTGACTATTCAATTCAAATGATTGATACATTGATTCGTATTCAAAGTAATACTCAAAATGAATATACCGGTGAAATATATGCTGTTTATACGCTGTTATCTTCATTTACCGTTGAAGAAGGTGTTGGTATTTTAGAACAAGCATCTTTAAAAACTGATGAAATCATTCGGAAATTAAAAGCCCTCAAGGCAAATATTTATCGATTTTATCATGATATTACTAAAAAACGATCAAAAGATGATTTACATGAATTACTTGAAAAATTATTAATTGAATATAAACAAAACTTTTTTGATTCAGCATATTATAATTTAAAAACAACAGATAGTTTATCTAGATATAAACGTGGCATTTTAGAGTTTACATCAAATCTTATTCATGATGAAGTTACTATGGATAGCTTAGCTAAAAAGACAATGGATCGTAAACGCTATGATGATTATAATGAAGCGTTTATTTATGTTGAAGATAAATTGAGATATATATCTGATAGTTTTAGTGCATTAGAAAGTTTAATATTATCTATTGATAAGAAAAATGAACAGTATGTGACTGCTGCAGCATCTAAGATATTATTTCTTACCAATCAATCAGATGATATTGAAGGCATATTTAATAGATTATTTCAAATTGTTCTTAAAGAAAAAGATTTTGATTATGCAACATTATTTCATATTGTACAATCAAGTAACTTAGATACAAATTCATTGTATAACCAAAGAAGAATGCGGATTGATACGCAAATAGAAGAAGTTGATTTTGACGATAATTTTATTTCAGATGCGTATAGGCAACAAAAAATTAAAGCTTTGCTTAAAAACAATATTTTTGGTAAAAAAGAAATTGATGCCTATGTTAAAGCTTTATTAGTAAATGAAAAATCAATTGAAGCTAAAAAGATTTTGATACAAACACAAGAAGATTATGTTAAGCTTATTTTAATTTTCTTATATTCTAAATCTGTTGGTATGCATTATGAAGTTCTTTTAACTGGTGAAGAATGTAAAAATAATTTTGTTACATTCCAAAACTTTTTGATTAAGGGGAAAAGCTATGAATAAAAAACAAGCGATTATACAATTAAATGATACATATCAACAATTAAAAGAAACAGAAAAAAGTAATGTTTCTAGAATTGTAAATAAACTTTTACAAGTTAACTTTATAACGAAAAAGAAACCTGGAGATACGAATGATTATCGCTTTATCTTAGCTTTTAAAGAAGTGTTTGAAGCGTTTTTTGCGCTTGCAGATTTTAATTTAGTGATACATAGAGATACTGAAGTTGTCTATATTGAAAACGAACAATTATTTAATCATTTAAGATTACGTAAAACAGAAAGTGTGATGATTTTAGCATTGCGTATTTTATATCAAAATAAAAAAGATTATGTAACACTTGATGAAAATGTAGAAATATATTTACATGAAATACATAGTGAACTAACAAGAATTGGTTATTTAGATCAAAAACGTATCACAAAAGATCGTTTAAAACCAGCGTTAACTTTTTTAAGAGGATATAATATCATAGACTATATTGATCATGGTCTTCATGATGATGCACGTATTAAAATATATCCAACCATTCTATATGTGACTAATTATGAAACAATTAAAGAAGTTGTTGATAAATATGAAGGCTATATGGAAGGGGTGACATCAGATGAAGAAACTGACGAAGATTAAATTAGTCAATTGGCATTTATTTGCAAATCAAACGATTGCTATTAATGATAATGCACTTTTATCTGGTGAAAATGGTTCAGGTAAATCAACATTACTAGATGCCATCCAATATTTACTTGTTGGTGGCCGTAGTGGTGCAAAATTTAATGTTGCAGCAACTGATGATGCAAGACGTACTTTAGAAGGTTATATTCGCGGTAGAATTGGTGCTGAAAATAAAGAGTATTTACGAAATGG
>JBAYAP010000023.1:0-12631 GCA_041669715.1 Acholeplasmataceae bacterium | reverse complement strand
CTTAGTTCTAGAATAAATCTAGCCCTTTAAATCTTTAACGCAGATATGCGGATGTGGTTAACATCACTTAAGAATAGATTTCATTAAGTTTTTTAAAACACTTTCACCAAACCGTGTTCTCTCTTCATAAATAACTTAATTACTTATTTCTTTCATCGTGTTACATATATTATATATTTCAATTAAAGTAAAGTAAAGCCATGATACTTATTTTATTTTGTATTTGTTGCTTTTTTATCTATAAGTTTTTGAATTTCATCTTTTAATTCATCTTTTTTTAAACCAAAATCAATAATTGCTTCTATATAATCAATTTTCTTACCAACATCATATCGTTTTGCATCTAAATCAAAACTATATACTTTTTCTTCTGACATAAGTCTTAAGATTGCATCAGTTAATTGAATTTCTCCGCCTTTACCTTTGGATTGGCTTTTTAAGTATTCAAAAATCTTTGATGTAAGAATATATCTTCCACCAATTGCACTTCTTGAGGGCGCATTTTGTGGATCTGGTTTTTCAACAACACTCTTAAGTTCTTTTAATTGTTCGTTATTTGATACTAAAGGTTCACAAATACCATATTTAGCGGTATCTTCTAAAGACACTTCAATTGTTCCTAAAATAGAACTGTGAACTTTATCATATGCATCCATCAATTGTTTTGTTGCTGGATATACGTCATTTACATATAAATCATCGCCTAATAAAACAGCAAAATCTTCATTACCAATAAATGCTTCAGCTTGTAAAACTGCATGACCTAAACCTAATTGTTCTTTTTGTCTGATATAGTGTATATTTGCATTTTTTGCAATATTTGTAATCATTCCATATTCATATTTTTTATTTGTTTCTAACAATTTATATTCAAGTTCAATATTACGATCAAAATAATCTATAATTGAATTTTTATTACTGCTAACAATAAGCAAAATATCTTTAATGCCACTTGCTACGGCTTCATTAACAATATATTCAACAGTTGGTCTATCAATAATTGGTAACATTTCTTTTGGCAATGCTTTTGTAATTGGTAAAAATCTTGTCCCGTATCCCGCTGCCGGAATAACTGCTTTTTTAATCATGTAACTTCCCCTCTTTTCTTTGATTACTCTTTGCAAGTCCTATAGTTAATAATACACCTAATATTAAACAAAATATACTTAAAATATACATATACCATGATTGATTAAACACATTTGTTGCAGAATCGCGTTGTAATAAAACAAGAATATTAATTGGGGAAACAACAACAATTCCTAAAACGGCAATAATAAAATGAACAGGGTATTTTTTCATAATCCACGCCATGATTCTACCCATAACAATAAGACCAATAAGTGCGCCAATGATTAACAATAATAAAATGGGTAATTGCGAAAAAAATGAATTAAAATCTAAACTTATAATTGCATCTTTAAAACTAGAGACTAAATCTAATAACGTTTGATAAAAACCAAAAGCAATAAGCATAGTAGCTCCTGATAAACCCGGAATAATCATTGCAATTGCATAAATAACACCTACTAATACAACTGACACATGATACCAAAATCCATTTGAAGATCCTGAATCACCACTTATAAAAAGTGAAGATAGCATAACAAATGCAGAGACAGCAAACAATAAATAATGATGCCATTTAAGTTTGACGCCTTTAATTTGTTGATAAAGTGTTGGCAGTGCACCAATAATAAATCCAATAAATAAAACAGTAATTGGCAATGGTGCAATTTCTAATAAATAACCCACAACAATAAGTCCAAAAATAATACCTAAAATAACCCCTACAACATATGCCCATACACTTTTTATTGCTTTAAATGGGTGTATGTATATATTATTTAATGCCGTAATTAATTCTTTATATATATTTAAAATAACCGCAATCATCGAACCGCTAATACCAGGAAGAATGTTTCCCGCACCAACTAATCCGCCTTTAATCATTTTAATTATTGATTTCATAAATTCCCTTTTCCTTATTTTTGTCTTAAGCATATTCTACTCATATTTTAGCACAATCATTGTTATTTTAATATGATATAATACTAACGGTGATATGATGGAAAGATTCATAGAAATATTAAAATATATAATATTAGGTATTATACAAGGTATTACAGAAATATTCCCTGTATCAAGCAGTGGTCATTTAACTATTTTTAGTCGTTTTTTAGGTATGGATTTATCAAATCTTACCATCTTTTTAATGATTACAAATACTGGTTCATTTCTTGCTTTATTGTTTTTCTTTAGAAATGACATTAAAAATTTAATTACAGGAACTTGGAAATATATCACTAAAGGCAATCAAGCTTTTAAAGAAGATTTTTTCTATATTTTAAAACTCTTAATCGCTGTTATTCCAATTGGTATTGTAGGTCTTTTAATAAAAGATTATTTGCCAAATGATCTTTTAACTGTAGGATTTTCATTAATTATTACAGGTGCTTTACTATTTTATGTTTACCATACAAGAAATACGAAATGGCAACAAGATATCACATGGAAAAACGCATTAATCATTGGTGCTTTTCAAGCCTTTGGTGTTTTACCTGGTATATCAAGAAGTGGTATAACAATGATTGGTGGACTCACTCAAAAGATTGAACTTAAAAAGATTTTAAAATTTTCATTTTTAAGTTATATCATCGTTTCAGTACCCGTAATGATATTAGGTTTTTATGAAGCCTATCATGCATCTGAATCCATTGACTATGTTGGTTATGGTTTGGCGTTTATTATGAGTTTTATCTTCAGTTTAATTTCAGTCAAGCTATTATATCAATATGTTAAAGTTAAAAATCTAATTGTATTTTCAATCTATTGTGTAATAGTTGGTGCTTTATGTATTATTTTAAATATATGGGTATTTTAAAAAGTCGGTAACCCGACTTTTATTTTTCGTTTTTATTAAAAATTGCAAAATATATAAAGTGAATGATAGTAAATATAAAAATAAATCCTAGAAAAAAAGTAAACCTAGAAAATATACCATTAAAGATAATATCTAATCGATAAAAATCCCAAGAATTTAATCGAATAAATCTTCCAATATAAATACCTATACTAGATACTATAAATAGTACTAATAGATATATATACTTAATGCTTTGGTCAATATGCCAAACATTAAGTATTTTTTTTATACTTTTTACACCTAGGTTTGCGCTAATCATTGCCCCAACAAAAATAATAAAAAATACTAACCAATCGGAAAATATAAACATATATGATTGTGCGTATATTTCAAAAAACTGATAATTTTGTAAATGGACAAAATCTGTTGTGATATAAATGAGATTTGGAAAAAACAATATCCATACAATAGTTAAAATTATAATTACCCATTTTTTTGCATGATGTTCATCAAGCATTTCAATAATCACAGAAATACCCCATGCAACCCCTGCTAAAAACATATTTATTGTTAAAAATAACACAAGTCCATCATTTAATATAGTTCCAATAATCGCTGTAACAACCATATAACCAACAATCATAAATATATCGTTTTTATGTTTTATTACCTTATCCATAAACATTTGCAATCGCCTCTTTTATATTATTTTGCATCGTTGCTGTTGAAAGTAAGTAATCACTTAAAAGTTTATATCTTAAAATGTAATCATAAATATTTTGATCAACACTAGCTGAATACGGATATACATTTTGGATATTGCGCATTGAATAAATATAATTATCTAAAACAACATCTTCTACGCGATTATCTAAAGCAAACGTTGGTTCATCGCTTAATCCATTAACACCAAAATATAAATCACCTGTTGCGTCCAAATTAAACAATTCTATAATAGTTCTATATAAATCTATTTCTGATCTTACTAAAGGCTGTGTCCCCGTAAGTAATCCTTTTCTTAATTGATAATCCCCATAATCAACATATGTGTCATCACTTGGCACATAAATAAAGGAAATTATATGTTGAAGCATTTGTCTTTCGTTTAAAACGCTATATGATTGATTTGTAATGTTTGATATATCACCACTTTTTAAATCAGAACCATGATCACTGTAAAAAATATAAACAGTGTTATCTAATGTTTGATCTGTATTCCCATCACCTAAAAAGAATCTTTTAATGATATTAAGATAATAAGGTCCATAATTTAAATAACGTTCAGTAATATCGTGAATATCATCACTATAATCAGGATACATATTTAAGTCTTCATACGGACCAAAATCAAACGGTGTGTGACCCATCATTGTAATTGGGTATAAAAAATAAGGTGCATTTAACTGATTACCTGCTTCATATACATAGTCAGCTAATTCATAATCACTAATCCAAGGACTTATATGATATAAACCCTCAGCTTGATTATATAAATAACCGTGTTCAATATTGGCTCCATCAGCAATAAAATCATCGATATGATAATATGTATCAAACCCATACATATCTTTATATACAACGCCTCTATTATAAAAGTCTGCAGAATCTCCGTGAATTGCTTCCATATAATAATCTTCTGCATCAAAATAACTGGCCAGTGAATCAAAATCATAAGGCGTTTCATCATAATCCCAATAAAGAGTTTTATTACCGGTTGCATTTAATCCCGTTAAAACCGCTAATTCAGCATCTGAACTAACGCCCATACCAACATTATTATAAAAGTTTTCAAAAACAAAACTTTGTTCAAATATATTATTCATAAAAGTAACAGCTTCTTCTAAAATCTCTGAATTCCCTTTTACTGCTTCACTTTGCATGAACTCAAGTAAAAAATAATTAAGTGATTCTAAATGAACAAGTACAATATTCTTGCCTTCTAAAATACCATTAACTTCTGTCCCTTTGGAAATACTTGGATCAATATATAAATCCTGAGTTGTTTGGCTTGTTGTCAATATATTACTATATATTTCTTGATTAAAATAATTAACATAACTATCTTGATTTTTATTATATACTTGATAAGCATTAGCTAAATCATCTTGTGTATTAATCTCTAAGATATCCTCTAATTGTACTGAATAATCAAAACCCAATAATGTGCCTAAATAATATGGATATATACCATAATTTTGTGATGCATAAGAAGAGATTGTAGATTCTACAGGTAAGTCTTCCATAAATCTTTGAATAAATAGTGATGACGTTGAAAACCATAATAACATTACGCCTAATACACTAATTACATATTTTTTTATTGAAAAATTAAAATATCCTAAATTTAATTTTTTAACACTTGCCCAAATCGTTACACCTAAAAGGATAAACGAAGGCACGAAAACTACAATTCTATAATAATAAATAAGCTCATTAAATATTTCTATAGCTGTGGAGCCTGCAAACCCACCAGCGGGATTATAAAATATTGAAAGTGCTTGAATGGAAAAAGATGCTCCAAAAAATAAAGTAAATGCTCCAAAAGCAAAAATAAATATATTATAAACAAATGTAATACTGGTTAAATAAACCATGCGGTGTTTCATTTTTCTAAATACTATTTGTCCTATTGCTAAAAATAATAATAAAATTGCAGCATTTCCTATCACTGCATTTAATTCGCCAAAAAATGTATGCTCAAATGGAGCAATATATTTATTTAATGTTTGTGTTGTTAAAAAATATGTATTTGTAATATTTAATAAAAAATATATACCTATAAATATATAATATATATTTTTTTCGTTATGTTGTTTCATAAAAACTCACCTAAGTCCTTTTTACTCTACACTTATTATACAATAAATAATCCGATAAATTTTTGTCAATTAATATATATTCTTATTTTAAATCTAATAAAAAAACATACACTAATAAATAATGTATGTCTAAACTTTTTTTTACCTTATAAATACTAAATATTTATTAGTGTAAATAAATTTTTATATGACAATTTGCCAAACTCATGTTTTCTAATTGCTTTTGAGTTTAATTCAATTTTTTGATTATCAATTAATATTTCAGCTTTAACATTACCATGTTGAATATATGAAACTTGTTCATATAAATCCTTTTGATTTAATACTTCTTGATCAAAATGTGACGAAAGTATTTTAGATATAGATAGTTTTTCATCAATTTGTTCAAATGTATCAATCATCGGTTCATTTGAATTAAAAATTGCTGAAACCTCTAAATATGATATTTTTTTGTCATTTGAATTTGTATTTATAACATCACCTTTAAATACAAACTTCCAAATTTTCTTACTTTCCATACAATAAGTATAAACTGGCATATCATTATTATTAAATAATCTTTGCGTATTAATAAACTTACCTTCTGGAGTATCAAGCATCATTAAAATTTCGACACTTTGATCGCCTAAAACTGTTTTTCTTAAAATAAGTTGATTTCCTTTTTCATCACGCAATGAAAAATCATAATTATTAAAATCTTGTCGATTTCCCGTATAAATCAATGTATAATTTTCTGCATATTCAGGTATAAAATGATGATTAATTCTTAATGCATTTATTTTTTTTATTATTTTTCTTTCACTCATTTTTTTCATATTATTGACTCCTTATCGTAAAATGCCAAATTTAATTTTGATGCTTGCGGCACAACGCTTGCTTGCATTGTTCTAAAATCTATTTGATTAATAATATATTCGACAATAATTTGTTCTGCATATATTGTTGGATGAATACCATCTTCACAAATCATTAATTTATTATTTTTTGTATCTAAAAATACTTTACGAATATCTATATGTTGAATGTTTAATTGACTTGCTACTTCCAAAATCGTTAAATTGTACAATTCATGATATCTATATATATGTTCAATATCTCCTAAAAAATATAAAACATTTTTCATATTTATATTTAATCTTGAAATCCATTTATAATAACGTTTTGCATGAATAGCAGGTAATGTAAGCACTATAGGTTTAATATTTTTAGATTCAATTAACTGAATCATTTGAATTAAAGTTTGTTTATAGACATCAATTGTTGTTTTTGATTGATGATCATTGGATTTGATTTCTGCAACTTTAGCCCAATCAAAATCACTATCATTTCCACCATATTCTAAGACAATAATATCTACTGTCGGATTTGTATCTAAATATGCTTTTAATTTTTGAAAACCATATGTTATAGTTGCACCCATTTTTGAATGATTATCTATTTTTATATTTAAACGTTCTTCAATACTTTTCCAATCAATACCATTGCCAAACACATATCTTTTTAATTCTGGGTCATAAATAACACCCTTAGAAACTGAATCACCAAATACAGCTACTTGTTTCATAATTTTATCCTGCCTTTCTTTGCCTTAATCTTATAACAAAATTACGTAATCATTAATCTACGACACCTAAGAACTCCTATACAAAATAAACACCCTCAGTAGAGTTTGTTATTTTTACTCTACTGAGAGTAGATATTTGCGTTTTATGGTATAATATAAGTATGGAAAATGAAAAAATAAAGGCTAAACTCGCCGAAAACATACAATTTTATCGTAAACAGAAACAAATGACTCAATTAGAATTAGCTGAGTTTCTTAGCTATTCCGATAAGGCTGTTTCAAAATGGGAACGTGGAGAAGGTGTCCCTGACATCTATGTTTTAGAACAACTTTCTTCATTATTTGAAGTATCTATTGATGACTTAATAAAATCAAAACCTAAAATAATCGTCCCTAAAACCGTTAGAAATAAAAAGCATCTAACGATTACACTATCTGCTTTTGTATTAGTATGGGTTGCAGCAATCACAAGTTATAGTGTTTTAGAAATGCTTAATGTTGATGCTTTTAATTTATGGCATATTTTTATTATTTCAATTCCCATTGCTGCCATTGTCTTATTGGTATTTGCAAGCATGTGGGGTTCAAGATTACTTATTTTTATAACAATTTCTTTATTCATCTGGTCGCTTGCATTATCACTTACATTATTAGTGCCTGTGTCAAAAAGTTTTCTATTCTTTATCATTGCGGCCCCTATTCAAATTGTTATCATTTTTATTAGTTTTAGCGTTAAATATTCAATACTTAAAAACCACTCATAACATATAAAAAAACAGGAAAATTTCCTGTTTTTTTATACTTTTAATTTATTTTTTTAAAACTTCAGGAATTTTTGATTCTTTATTTATTTGCTGCTTTTCTTTTTTATTTTCTGTCTTTAAATAGTCTACTACAATAACACCAATACCTGCTAACGGAATAGCAAATATAATGCCCCATACTCCTAAAATACTTCCAAAAAACAACATAGCAACTAAGATTAGCAATGGATTAATGTTCATAGCGTCACCAGCTAATTTAGGAATCACTATATTATTTTGAACAAATTGAATTACTATATTTATAATAAGAAGAATAATAGTTCCCCACAACGCATCCACTTCTAAAGAATTAATCCAGAAAAATGTAATGTGTCCTGCTGAAAATATATAAGCAATGGGCATCATAAGACCTAAAACAGGCCCTAGATAAGGAATTAAATCAAAGAATGCAATAATTGCTGCAAAGAATATCGCATAACTAAATGGAATTCCAAAAATCATAAAAACTCCAAAGAAAATCAAAAATAAAAATACCATTGAAATAAGTTTACTTCTAAAATAAGCAACAACTGCCACGTTTGATTCGCTACCAATATATTCAAAGTGACCTTGCCAACTGTTTGGTAATACTTTATTAATTGCTAAAAATATTCTTTCTTTTTCATTTAAGAAAAACCATAAAAAGATAGGTACTAATACAATCGTTGTAATGCCTTGAAAAACAGCTGCTGTAATATTTCCAAACGATCCTAAAACTCTAGTGAAATCATAATTGATAACTATATCATATAAATAATCATATGTGCTACTCAAATTATTATTAATAAACCATGTTTGAATTTGACTTAAAATATTTGAAGCAAGTATAGTTTGATAGACATTTGTGCCTTCTTGAATCATAAAACTAATAATAAATGCAAACACTAATACAATTAAACCAATTGATAAAAGCATCGAGATTGTGACGGCAAGCCATTTTGGCATTTTTTTCTTTATCAATCTCGTTGTAAAAGGGTTAATTAAATACGTAATCATTAATGCGATTAAAACTGGAACCAATACAATATGTATCCCCTGAATAATTCGATTAATTAAATTATTTGGATATGTTGAATTTAATAGATTTAACAGATAAAACACCAATATAACCGCAATTGCTACGGCAAAAATATAAAGTGTTTTTTTAAGTCCGTTCATATACCCTCCACATTTTAATAAAAGGCACATCAAAATGATGTGCTTTTATTTTATTTTTCATCAAATAAACTATCTTTTGAAATAACTTCTTCTTTTTCTTGTTCTGCTTCCACAGGTTCTAAATTTGTTGCTTCAATAACTTTTTTATCCGTTTTAACATCAAATGCTTCTTGGACAAATTGTTCGCCATTTTCATCAATTTCTTCATCTTCGCTTCTTGGAACTAAAGCAATTGTTGAAACTTTATGATCTGGTCTTAATTTAATAATTCTCACACCTTGAGTTGCACGTTTTGTTTGTGAGATTTGATCAACATGTGTTCTAATAACAACACCTTTATCAGAAATAACAATTAAATCTTGATCATTTGTTACTGATCTTAATGTTGATAAATGACCATTTTTTTCAGTGATATTAATTGTTTTAACGCCTTTACCGCCACGCATTTGAAGTCTATATTCTGCAACATCAGTACGTTTTCCATAGCCTTTTTCGGTAATTGCTAAAATTTCTTCATTTGGATTTTCAACAATAGCAATACCAACGATTTCATCATTAGCACCTAATGTCATACCACGAACACCCGCAGCCGTTCTACCTACTGGTCTAACGTCTGTTTCTCTAAAACGAATTGCTTTGCCATTAGAAGCACCCAAAATGATTTCTCTTGTGCCATCAGTTGTACGAACATTTAATAGTTCATCATCATCTTTTAAACCAATAGCAATAATACCGTTTGTTCTAATATTTTTAAAATCTGAAACTGGTGTACGTTTAATAATTCCTTTTTTCGTAATAAATGTTAAGTATTGATCTTCATCTTCAAAGTTCTTAACACTTGTAAAATTAGCAAGTGTTTCATCTTTATCAAATTGAAGTAAATTAACAATTGGAATACCTTTAGCTTGTCTAGAAAGTTTTGGAATTTGATATCCTTTAATCTTATAAACTCTACCTTTATTTGTAAAGAATAAATGATAATCATGTGTTGAAGTCATAAGCATATGTTCAACATAGTCATCTTCGTGAACTTTAATGCCAGACATGCCAACACCACCACGATTTTGAGTCTTGTAATGATCCACGTTCATGCGCTTAATATAGCCATTATTAGTTACTGTAATAATAACATCTTCAACTGGAATTAAGTCTTCATTTTCAATACTTAAATCTTCATGAAGGTTAATTTCTGAAAGTCTTGCATCTGCATATTTTTCTTTAATAATGCTTAATTCAGAACGTATAATTACTTCTTTTCTTTCATGTGATCCAATGATATCTTTTAAATCAGTAATTTTAACTTCTAACTCTTTAGATTCATCTTCAATTTTACCAATTTGTAATCCTGTTAATGTTTGTAATCTCATATCAAGAATAGCACGCGCTTGAATTTCTGATAATTCATAAGCTTCAATAAGTGCGTTTCTTGCTTCTTCAGTTGTATCAGATTTTTTAATGATTTCAATTGCGTGATCAATATCATGCAAAGCTTTTAATAAACCTTGTAAAATATGTTCTCTTGCTTCAGCTTTATCAAGATCAAAAAGTGCTCTTCTTTGAACAACTTCAATTTGGTGTTCAAGATAATTTTTTAATATATCAATTAATCCAACAATCATCGGTTGACCTTTAACAAGAGCGATCATATTAATTCCAAATGTTGATTGAAGTTGTGTATATTTATATAAATTATTTAAAACAATTTCTGGTTCTACATCACGTCTTAATTCAATAACAATACGCATACCTTTACGATTTGATTCATCACGTAAATCAGTAATACCATCAATAATTTTATTTTTAGCAACATCTGCAATTTTTTCAATCAATGTTGATTTATTTACTTGATAAGGAATGGCTGTAATAATAATACTACTCTTATTTTTATGTGTAACAATTTCACTTGTTGCCCGCATCGCAATAATACCACGACCTGTTTCATAGGCATTGCGTAATCCTGTTAAACCTAAAATTTGACCACCTGTTGGAAAATCAGGGCCCTTAATATAATCCATAAGTTCAGTGACAGAGATTTCTTCGTTATCCATATAAGCTAACAAACCATCGATTACTTCACCTAAATTATGTGGTGGAATATTAGTTGCCATACCAACAGCAATCCCAGTTGATCCGTTAACGAGTAAACTTGGAAATCTTGCAGGTAATACACTTGGTTCTCTTTCTGAACCATCATAGTTATCAATAAAATCTACAGTATTCTTTTCAATATCAGAAACAAGTTCACCAGCAATTTTACTCATTCTAGCTTCAGTATAACGCATAGCAGCTGCGCCATCACCATCGATAGAACCAAAATTACCATGACCATCAATTAATGGCATTCTATAACTAAAAGGTTGTGCCATACGAACCATAGCATCATAAATTGATGAATCGCCATGAGGGTGAAATTTCCCCATAACTTCCCCTACAATTCTTGCTGATTTCTTATGTGGTTTATCCGCAGTCATGCCTAACATCGTCATGCCATATAAAATACGTCTTTGGACCGGTTTAAGGCCATCTCTGATGTCTGGTAACGCTCTTGAAACAATAACGCTCATTGCATAATTAAGAAATGAGGTTTTCATCTCAGATGATATATTAATTTCTTTAATTTCACCTTCGGTTGTTTTTGTTGTTTGATTATCCATGTTCATTTCTCCTATGCATCAATGTTATCCGCATAAATTGCGTTTTCTTGAATAAATTGTTTTCTTGGTTCAACATCTTCACCCATTAACATACTAAATACTAAATCTGCATCAATCGCATCTTTTAACGATACTTGCAATAAAGTTCTTACTTCTGGATTCATTGTTGTTTCCCATAATTGTTCAGGATTCATTTCTCCAAGACCTTTATAACGTTGAATGTTTGGTCTACCACCCATATCAGCCAATGTTTTATCTAAATCATCTTCATCATATAAATATTCAATACGTTTACCTTGTTGAACTTTATATAATGGTGGTTGTGCAATAAATACATATCCTAAATCAATTAAAGGCTTCATATATCTAAAGAAAAATGTTAATAACAATGTTCTAATATGTGCCCCATCAATATCCGCATCGGTCATTATGACAACTTTGTGATATCTTGCTTTTGATACATCAAATTCTTCACCAATACCTGTACCAAATGCTTGAATCATTGATAAAATTTCTTTATTGTTTAATATTTTATCTAATCTCGCTTTTTCAACATTTAAAACTTTACCACGAAGTGGCAGAATTGCTTGATATTCTGATTCTCTACCTTGTTTTGCAGATCCACCAGCAGAATCCCCTTCGACGATATAAATTTCAGAAATAGCCGGATCTTTACTTCGACAATCAGCAAGTTTAGAAGCAAACCCTAATGTATCAAGTGGTGATTTTCTTCTTGTTGCTTCTCTGGCTTTTTTAGCTGCCAATCT
>JBAYAP010000022.1:0-13414 GCA_041669715.1 Acholeplasmataceae bacterium | reverse complement strand
TTGCTGGAACTGATGAACGGTAAGGAACACCTGATTCAGGATCTACATAATAAGCACTTGAGAAATAAGTTGTACCTAAACCTGAAGTTGGAACCCAGTTTTCTTGTAAGTCTTGTCTATCTAAGATATAGTATAATGCTAATCTAAAGTCAGTATAACCTAAGATTGCTTCTGGTTCATAAGTAGAACCTGGGAATTCAGCTTGTTGCGCTGCAACAGTCTTTAATCCATTAACATTTAATCTCCAAGTAGTTGCATCTGGAGTTTGTAATAATCTTGGATCAGAAATAAATTCTTGAATACGAGCATTTGGAACACCAGCAGCTTCAAGTTTACCATCTATAAAAGCTTGGAAAGCAACTTCAGCTGATTCATAAATAAAGATATCCCAACCTGTCCACATAGAATCATCTTTATGTGGATAAACTTCATTCTTTTCATAACTTGTTAATTTACCTGGTTCATGATAAGTCATTACATATTCACCACTTGAAGCAACATGTAATTCATCAGTACCATATAAAGTAGGATCTTGTTCATATAAATCTTGTTGCATAGCTGGCCATGCAATTAAATAATATGCATCAAATTCAGCTTTAGCATTAATTGTTTTAAATTGTAATGTTAAATCATCAACAGCTTTAAGACCAACACTAGCCCATAATGTATCTAATTCAGCTAATTCAGCAGCTGTTGGATCATCGCCACCATCATAAATTTCAGCAGCTCTTTGTGCATATGCTTCAGCACCAGCAATTTCAGAAACGAAATCACCACCACCTGAAATAGCACGGAAATAATTTTGGTTTAATGCTTCTCTATAAGTCCAGATGAAGTCATTAGCATCTAATACCATATCAAAACCTGTAGTATCAATATTTTCATTAAATGCCCAAGTTAAACCATCAGCTAATGTAATTTGCCATTCTTTGGAAGTAGTTTTACCGTTTATAACAGTAACAGTATTACCAACAGCAACTGGTTCAGAACCATCTGCAGCTAAATCAGGAACAAATTCCCAACCATTTCCAGCAGCATTGATTGCTTGTTTGTAGAAACCACCATTAATATAAGCCATATAAGTAAAAGAAATTGAATCATCATATGTCCAATAATTTAATGTTGAATAATCATCTGTATTCCAATCACGGTATGTATATTCACCAACAGTACCATAATTACCTTCAACATCAAGAACTTGAGAATCATCTTTAGTTACATTTGCATATGCTGTACCCCAACCAAATGAAGGAATATAAGAATCTACTGGAAGTGTTACACGACTTGCTAATAAGCTATAAGAGTTAGCTACATAGAAAGGAATACCACCAACCATATTTTCTAATAAATATCTTTCAGCAGCTGCAAAGAATATATTTTTAGTATTTGAGTCAGCAAACTTAAGATTTGCAACGCCATCAAATAATGCATCTTTATCTGCAACAACTAATACAGTTTTAAGAGCATAACCATAAACATCTTCAGAATCTTTTACTGAATAAGTGATTTGATAACTACCAATAACTGCAGTATCAACTGTACCTTCAACTACGATTGAAGCAGTTAAATCACCGTCTTCTGCATCTTCTGCAGTAACACCATCAAGTAAATCAACTGTTTCGCCTAATTCAGCAACACTTGATTCAACACCTGAAATTGTAGGTGCACCATTTGGTGTATAAACAACAACTGTTACGCTTACTTCAGCAGATAAACCTTCTGAGTCAGCAACAGTATATGTAACAGTATATTCACCATCAACATTCACGTCAACTGGGTTAGTTACTACGATTGAAGCAGTCAAATCACCGTCTTCAGCATCGGTAGCTGTAACACCACTTAGTGGATCGTATTCTGTACCGTGTACTTGTGCAGGTACATCAACAGCACCACTGATCACTGGAGCAGCATTTACAGGATCCACAACAACTGGATCGCCGCCACAAGCAACTAGGAATGTTAATGAGAAAACCATTATTAATGCTAATATAAATTTTTTCATTTTTTCTTGTTCTCCTTTTTAAAAATATTTATAAGTATTTTACCAAAAAATATAAAAAATGAACGTAGAATATACTTGAAAACGTTTTCTATGCATACATATTTACAATATTATCGATATTTTTGCTTTTTTGCTGCTTTTTTTATGAATTTTATGCTTTTTTGTTTCTATATAAGGTTAAAAGATATTGTTTTTTTGATTTTTTATATTTGTTAAAAGCAAATTATAAAATAAAAAAGCTTTTCTGACTCCTAAGAGTTAAAAAAGCTTTTAATTACATTTTATATAGTTAAAACAATTTATTTTTTTTGTTGTTCTTTTGATTTTAAATAAAGTTTTCTTGCTTCTTTGTGTTTACGATTCATATTAAACATTGGAATTGACAACGCAATAATTAAAATCGCGCTAATTAACAAACCTAAATCAATAAATTCTCTATTTTTATAAAAGAATAATATTTCAGCTGGAAGTAATCCAACTTCTAAAATAATAAATAAATATAACATGTATTTATTTCTTGCTATAAATTTTTTCATGAAACCACCTTCATTAATAAATTGATTATATACAATCTATCACATATTTATAAATTATTCAACTCATAACTTGATTTATGTGAGAAATAAGTGGAGTAATAACTTATAATACTCCACTTATTAAAATTAAGCTTCTTCTGGTAAAGAATAATCCATTGCAGCATAACGTTGATACATTGCCCAACGCTTCTTAGCATAATACATATTTAATTCTAATAACTCTGTTGCATGATCAGGATTTATTTGTGCTAATTGTGCAAATCTTCCTTCATTTAATAAGAAGTCTTGATATTTGTCCCATACTGGAGGTCTTGAATCAATTTGGAATGGATTCTTGCCTTCTACTTCTCTACGTGGATCAAATCTAAATGTTGGCCAATAACCACATTGTGTTGCTAACTTAGCTTGTGCAAATGAATTTGTTAATCCACCTTTAATTCCATGTTCAATACATGGTGCATAAGCAATGATAATTGATGGTCCTTCATAACTTTCAGCTTCTTTAAATGCTTTAACAACTTGTGCTGGTGAAGCACCATGAGAAATTTGAGCAACATAAACATGTCCATAACTCATTGCAATTGCTGATAAATCTTTACGTTTGTTTGGTTTACCAGATGCGGTAAATTTCGCAATTGAACCAACAGTGGCTGCTTTAGATGATTGACCACCTGTATTTGAATAAACTTCAGTGTCAAGTACTAAAATATTGACATCTTCATTATTTGCAATCACATGGTCAAGTCCACCATAACCGATATCATATGCCCAGCCATCACCACCTAAGATCCATTGTGTAACCTTACCAAAGTAATCTTTTAATGATAATAACTCACGTGCATAAGGTGCATCAACTTTTTCAAGTTCAGGCACTAAATCTTTCTTTAACTTACGTGTGATTTCAGCACTCTTTCTGTTTTCAATCCAGCTTTGTGCTAATGTACGTAATGATTCTGGCATTTCACCTAAATGATTAGAAAGGATATTTTGTATTCTATCTCTCATCGTTTCATAAGCGATTTTCATACCAAAACCAAATTCAGCATTATCTTCAAATAATGAATTAGCCCAAGCTGGACCAAATCCATCTTTGTTTGTTGTATAAGGAGTTGATGGGAATGAGCCACCATAAATTGATGTACATCCTGTTGTATTCGCAATCACTAAATGATCACCAAACATTTGTGTTAATGCTTTAATATATGGTGTTTCACCACAACCTGCACAAGCTCCTGAGAACTCAAATAATGGTTGTTGGAAACTTAAATTTTTAGGATTGTCTGTTCCTAAGTCTTTATATGTAACTTCATGGAAGAAATAATCAGCTGTTTCTTGAGAACCTTTTGCAAGTTCATCACCAATTGGTACCATTGCTAATGATTTATTTGGAGTAGGACATACTTGAACACAAAGTCCACATTCTGTACAATCAAGTGTTGATACTTGAATTGAGAATTTCATACCTTCTGTACCTTTGCCCTTAGCATCAATCATTTTAGCACCTTCAGGAGCATTTGCAGCTTCTGGATCAGTTGCTAAGAACCCACGAATAACACCATGTGGACATGCGAATACACATTGATTACATTGAATACAATTTTCGCTTCTCCATTCAGGAACAAAATTGGCAATACCACGTTTTTCATAACGAGTAGATCCATTTTCCATATGTGCATCTTCATAACCCACAAATGCAGAAACAGGAAGTGAATCACCTTCAATTGCATTTACAATATCAGCAATCTTTCTAACAAAATCAGGACGACTTTGATCAATGACTTTTACTTCATCTTCTAAAACTGCCCAATTAGGATCAACTTTAACTTCAATTAAGTTTTCATAGCCCGCATCAATAGCTCTAGCGTTCATTGCTACAATCGTTTCGCCTTTTCTGCCATATGTTTTATTAGCATATTCTTTCATATATTTATTAGCATCATCAGCTGACATCAAATGATCGTTTAATTTAAAGAATGCAGCTTGCATAATTGTATTAATACGACGACCTAATCCAATTTCATACGCTAAATCAACAGCATTAATAATATAGAATTTAGCATTTTTTTGAGCAAGTTGACGTTTAATCTTACGAGGTAAAAATGCTTCAAGTTCTTCAACAGGTGTTTGTGTATTAAGTAAGAATGTTCCACCTTTTTTCAATCCTTTTAACATATCATATTTTCTAAGATATGTATCTGTTGAACATGATACAAAATTAGGATAGTTTACCAAGAATGTTGAACGGATTGGTTTATCTGAAAAACGTAAATGCATACGCGTAATACCACCAGCTTTTTTAGAGTCATAAGACGCATAAGCTTGTGAGTATAATGATGTATGATCACCAATAATTTTAGTAATATTTTTTGAGGCACCAACAGTACCATCAGAACCTAAACCAAAGAATAATAATTCTGTTGTTTGATTTTCATTAAAATCTAATGAGCGATCATATGATAATGAAGAGAATGTAACATCATCTTCGATACCAATTGTAAAACTATTTTTTTGTTCTCCAGCTAAGTTTTCATAAACTGCAACGAGCATTGCAGGTGTTGTATCTTTTGATGATAAACCATAACGGCCACCAATAATTTTAGGTTCGTTTTCTTTACCATAATATACTGATTTAACATCTAAATATAATGGTTCACCAATTGAACCAGGTTCAATTGTACGATCTAATACAGCAATATTTTTAACTGTTTTTGGCATTGCATCTAAAAAATATTCAATGCTAAATGGACGATATAAATGAACAGTTAATAAACCGACTTTTTTACCTTTAGCTCTTAAGTAATCAACAGTTTGTTGTGTTGATTCACAAACAGAACCCATCGCAATTACAACATCTGTTGCATCAGGATCACCATAGAACACAAATGGTGCATAAGGTCTTCCTGTTACTTTTGATATTTCTTGCATATATTCATTAACAATATCAGGCACTTGAGCATAATGTGTTGATTGTAATACTCTTGATTGGAAATAAACATCATCAGATTGAGCTGTTCCTCTTGTTACAGGTCTTTCTGGGTTTAATCCATGAGATCTAAATTTTGCTAATGCTTCACGATCTAATAGACGATCAAATACTTCATAATCTAACACTTCAATTGATTGAACTTCATGTGATGTTCTAAAACCATCAAAGAAATGCATAAATGGAACGCTTGATTTAATTGCAGCTAAATGTGCAATACCTGCTAAATCCATAGAAGATTGAACACTTGTAGATGCTAACATTGCAAATCCTGTTTGACGAGTAGCCATTACATCTTGATGATCACCAAAAATTGATAATGCTTGTGCGGCTAAACTTCTTGCAGCAACATGAAAAACACCTGGCAATAATTGTCCAGCTATTTTATACATATTAGGCACTTTTAATAAAAGACCTTGAGATGCTGTAAATGTTGTTGTTAAAACACCCATTTGTAAAGATCCGTGAACTGTACCGGCAGCACCTGCTTCACTTTGCATTTCTACAACTTTTACAGGCATACCAAATAAATTCTTTTTACCAAGTGATGCCCAAAGATCTATACTTTGTGCCATTGGTGAAGATGGTGTAATTGGGTAAATCCCGGCAACTTCTGTAAATGCGTATGCACAATAGGCAGCCGCTTCATTACCGTCCATGGATTTAATTACTTTTTTTGTAACCATAAACTAAACCTCCATATTTTTTATTCTAAAACTTTTAATATATCATTTGCATTCTCTTTAGGAGATGCTTTTTTAAACACATGTGTAATGATGCCTTCTTCATTTAAAACAAATGTCGAGCGAGCAACACCCATGTACTTTTTCCCATACATACTTTTTTCAACATAAACACCAAAATATTTAATGACCTCAATGTTTTCATCACTTAGCAATAAAAACGGCAAATCATGGTTATCAATAAATGATTGATGACTTTTTGGACTGTCTTTACTAATACCGATAATAATAATATCTCTTTTTTGAAATTCATCATATTGATCTCTAAACGCACAAGCTTGAGTTGTGCATCCTGATGTATTATCTTTAGGATAAAAATAAATAACAATCCGTTTACCTAAAAAATCATACAATTGATGTATGTTTTTTTGTGCGTCAGGTAAACTAAAATTTTTAACTTTTACGCCTACTTCTAGCATTTTTATGACCTCTTCTATATTATCGTATCCAGCCATTATTCATTATAACCTATTTTAAAGTATTTTTTAAGCCTTTTTTTCATTTTTTCATAGTTTCTCATACTTTATTTTTTTTACATTCAAATTTATCTTAAAAGACGCTTTTTATCTATAAAATATATAAATTTTATGTATTTTTCTATATTTCTTATAAACAAATGAAAAAACCACCGTTTTTTTAACAGTGGTTATTTATATCGCTAACTTATTTAAATGCTGTTTAAATAGGTCTTTTTATTCAAATGGTGCGGGTGACAGGAGTTGAACCTGCACGCCCGAAGGCGCTAGATCCTAAGTCTAGTGCGTCTGCCAATTTCGCCACACCCGCGCAAAAAGAATTATACCCTATTTTTTTTATTTAGTCAATTCTTTTTACACGGTTAAATTTTTTTCTTTTTTTTAATGATTACATATGTAATAAGTGCACCTAACATACTCACAGATACACCTATATACCAATAATCAATCAAGTTAGTTTCATCAACAACTTCTACCAACATTCTTGTTGTAAAGGTTTCATCTTCAACACTGTAATCAAAATAAACATAATATGCTCCTGTCGTATTTTCATGATTTGTATATTCATTATATACAATAGAAACATCTTCAATATTTTGATCATTTTTATTCATATAATTTTTAAAATAAATTAACAAATCTTGGTCATTTTTAAATTCTTTATTACTAATTTCCATAATAGGTTCTTCAAATTCAAAAGTAGCACCTCTATTTTCAATAACATGTATATATAGCGTTGTTGTACTTTGATTATTACTCGAGTCAATAGCTGATATCAACACGTCATATATACCAGGATTAGTTGTTTCTAAATACTCATTACTTGAAATTGTTATATCAACGATTTCATCAACATCATCAGTTGCACTAAATAAATCAATAATATTACTTTCTAAAAGTGGTTCATCTGTTGCATATAATAAAATTTCTTCAGGCCCATTAATAATTGGTGCTTCTTCGTCTTCTATATAAACAGTAAGCGTATAATATGCTGTATTTCCACTATCATCACTTACATTAAAATGTATCTGATAAGTTCCTACTGTAGTTGCGTATGAATAATTTTCTTGTTCAATAACAAAATCATCATATGTTAATTCATCAGCATTATCTGTAACTGTAAATAATAAAAATATCTCAGAAAGTGATGGTTCTTCTCCAAATTTTACATGTAAAGTATCAGGACCTATAATTTCTGGTATTTCTGTATCCATAACATTTATAGTTAATAAAAAATATTTTTTTATTTGGTTCACTTGCGCCAACAGCTTAATTTCATAAGTTCCTGGTTTCTTATCGCTTAATGTATATTCATCATAAATAATTTCATAATTTATATTTTGGTTTTCAGCATCATGTGCTGATATCAAAGCATATATTTGCTCACTTGTTAATAATTGACCACTTTGTAACTCGATTTCACCAAATTGATAACGTGAAACCTCATATCCTAAATATGGTTCAAAACCATCAAAATCATCATAGTTTCCTCTATATAAAACAATTTCATAATTTGGAACTTGATTATTAATAACAAATGGAAACGAAAATAATGTAAAATCATTGATTGGCTCAAATTCTACATAAACATTTTCATCAACTGTATCATATGTATAACCAAATGTAAAAGGTTGATAATCATATGCCATTTCAATTTCAAATTCTTCACCACTTAACAAATCCACATATGATCCAATAAAATCATAAGATACAACAAGTGTATAAGTATCATTTGGTACAACATCAACAATTTGATCACTATGACCTAAATAGGGTTTATCCTTATTTTTTTTAACTAATGATAAATCAAGCAAATTATAATCATTATCTGTTATCTCATTAGATTCAGCAAATACTTTCGTGTCTACCATTAAAACCATTAACATTAAAAAAGAAATTATTAAACATTTTTTCATATCTTTATTCCTCCTGTTAAATAATAGAGAAATATATTTAAAATTGCTTTTATATAAATAAAAAAAGTGATTTCTCACTTTATTTTTAGAATGGCAGGCCCAGCAGGATTTGAACCTACGGTGAGGGAGTCAAAGTTACTTTTCTTAAATGTCATTCTTAATTTAACAGTCATAAAAAGACTGTTTTTTTGTTTTTCTGGCATATGAATGTAACACTGAATATGATAAGTATATATCTCTTTGAATACTAATTAAAAAAGATGCAAACTCTAATGATTCGCATCTTTAATGATACTATATCTGCTCATAATCCAAACTATATATTTCATCAATTGTATAATTCAAAATTGAAATATCGACTGTTTCTGGCTCGTCATTAATATACATGAGTCTTAAAGTGTAAGTATATTCGAAATCATCTATTTTCTTACGTATGTTATCAGGTCCTAATTCACCTTCAAATGTAACAACACTTTTATAATTGCCATTTATTGTATCATAATCAGATATTACATAAAATGATATTTCGTATGCATCAATAAATCCATTTATAGTACACTCATATTCATAGAACCAAACTTCCATATCATCAATAGTAAAGTCATCTTCATAATAGGTTTTTAAAAAAACTAAATTATAATCATAATATAAAACATAATCATCAACATTTAAATGATTTTCATAGTCATCGCTATGTGGATTAGTTTTAGAACAACCCACTAAAATTATTAAAAATACTAAAAATGTCAACAAGAATATTTTTTTCATTACAACCCCCATTTTTATTTAATTTTACATTAATATTTAGAAATATGCAAAAAAATATAGTTTATTGCACTCCTTCTACTGATATCAAGCAATACATGATGAGTAATGTTATGCGGTGCATAAACTAGTGAAAAAATATAGTGCATAAATCTTTATATAAATGCACTCAGTAAGGATGTGGTTCAACATAATCATTGGATATATAAGAGTATCCACTAAAAAACAAAACCTTGAATTGCAGCAAGATGCACTTAATAAGTATGGTATCGATAAACTATACCAGGAGAAAGCGTCTGGAAGAAATACCAATCTACCAATATTAAATGAAGTGCTTGAATACCTTAGACCAAATGACACACTCATTATTTATGATCTATCACGTTTAGGTCGCACAGTGCACCAAGTGATGAAGCTCATTGAATACTTTTCACAGAACAACATAGGTTTTGTATCCATAAAAGAAAATTTAGACATCACTACACCAATCGGCAGAGCAATGATTAGCATTATTGCATCATTTAATCAAATGCAAGTAGAGATACAAAATGAAAAGATTAAAGAAGGCATTGAGAATGCTAAAGCTCATGGAAAACGAATAGGTGGGAAACCTATATCTTCAGACAAAGTTAAAATAATTAAAACCCTCAAAAAAGAAGGCTATACAAATCAAGAAATCGCAAATCATTTAGAGATTTCTAAAAGAACTGTGATTAATTATTTATGTAATATCAATCGTTTGATAGAATATTTATTAAGTCCGTTCTCTGGGAGAATTTCGCAATAATAAATATGGAAATAAATAAAATAATAACAGATTATCTAATAGAATCAAAAATATATAAAAAAACTGCAACTGCACTATTAAACGCATTAAATCATCAAAAAATATATACTGTTGCAGACTTAAACAAGACAACTAATATTAAATTAATAAACTATTTTAAAATTCATACAAGAAAGAAGAATTCTAGTATCAATGATGTACTTGAATTCTTATATAAAATTATTCGATATTACAATATAAACACAAAACTATCTAAACTAAAAAAACTTAGCGATGATACTTTATTATTTAAACCTATACTTGAAAAAGATTTATCATCAATTTTAAAATACGTCAATGATTTAGATAAAAATAAAAACACAAATCTTTACACTAAACTTATGGTATATTTGTTTCTTGATACAGATATACAATCAAATAAATTATTAAATATAAAAAGATTTAATATAGATAGCCACGAAAAATCTATATATTGGGAAACTACTAAAAATGGGAAACCAAGATATGCTTATTATAGTGAACTATCAAAAGATACACTAGAAAAAGTTCTCAAAGACAACGGTAACATGTATTTATTCTTTAATAATTTGAAGAATAAGAGGTTTTCGTATAAATTCATTAGTTATCATCTAGATAAGATTAAAAAGGACTTAAATATCAAAATTTTACATGCTCATCGGTTTAGAAAAACTTTTGCGACAAACCTTCTTAAAAATGGTTGTGATTTGACAATTATTCAAAAACTTTTAGGTCATAGTGATATCAAGATGACTATGATATATCTGCAAATCTATGATTCCTTTGTGAAGAATGAGTATCAAAAATACCAACCAAAATATTCGAAAGAGTGATTATACACTCTTTTTCTTTTTATAATATTGATTAATCCATCTCATTATTACTTGTTTTGCTAGAAAATTCCATTATATTTATTCTGTCATACAATATATTTTTTTTAATTTCATGTATCGAAGTATCAGAAATTATTTTTTTCTTTGTATATAAGTTCCCATTAATTTTTAATTGATTCGCAATAAGTCTCATTGCGGTTTTTTTATTTTGATTCTTTCTTTCGATATCGACATATATACTAGAGCCTTTAATGTTAACATGATTATTATTAATATGCATAATATGCACATTTAAAATTTTCATATATATATCATAAAATTCAGCAATAATTCTTTTAAGCTTATACGGAAAGATATTTTTATTTACACTAAGATTAGATGAATGGACATATTCATTTCTTAATATATATATTCTCATAAGATCCTTCCTAATTTGATCTTCAACCTCATTTAGTTTTTTCATAAAAAGTTGATTATTAAAAAATATTTCATTTAACTCTTCAATTTCAATTTTCTTAAGTGGAGATTTAGCATTTTTTACTAATTTATTCTTTTGTTCATCAGTAAAATAAATATATTCGTCAATATCAGTGCGTGCATATTTTAGTAAATTACTTATATATCTTCTAAAAAAAACAGTTGCTAAAGTTTGAGGAACATAATAAATTACACCTTGATATCCAGTATAATTCCCCGATACTTTGATTAATGATTCTAGCGCTATCCAATTATCAACGAATGAACTAACACTAACTTGGTCGTTATCTCTTTCTGCATAATTTAGAATATTGCTCAATTTATAAAAAAGATCGTGATTTTGCTCATATAATACGTTCATAGTTTTAGATGAGGATTCCACTATTTCCTTTTTACCAATATAATAATCATATTTAAGAAATTCTTGATGAGGAATCCTAATTTCATTTTTTAAAATATTCAGTCTTTTAATAATGAGTTCCTCATCATAATTATATTTAATTTGACTGTTATTATAAAATTTATGGAAATTCAAATATGCATTTATTCTTATTGTGTTAATTTCATAAATACTATAATAATCAATGCCACCAGAAAAAACTTTTAAATACATAGTTCTTTTATTCTTATCTATGGATTCAACGTATTCTTGTTCCTTGCTATCTAAAAATGCTAAGTCTATTTTTGTATAATCTTTAATTGGAATAAGAATTTCAATATTTTCATTTTTTTCATAACAAACATAATTTAAAAATTCATATATATTTTTAAAAGCTTGTTCCTTGAAGCTTGTAACAATATCCATCATGTATTTATAGGACACTCTATTATTTAAGAGTTCATTGAAAAATATATTAGAATATTTTCTTATCAACAAAAAATCCTGCTTATCATTCATTATTTGATCAATGATGGTATCGTAAAGTTTCATAAAATATTGTTGCTTATAAAGATAATATATTTGTGTGAAATACTCCAATAATTCAGCTTGTTTATTTGTGGTTTTTGTAGATTCACTAATACTTTTATCTGCAACTACTAATTGTTCAAGTAAAGTGAAATATTCTGCTTGATTTATTCCAGATAAAATAGTGTCTTCTACTAAAAAATCATAAAAATCATTAAAAATATTGTATTTACCCATATTTTGAATATCTTTTCTCTTATTCAAATAGTCAATGATTTCCTTTAAGCAATAGCTAAAACATAGTGTATTAGGTAACGAAATATATTTAGCTCTATTATGAAATTTGTCAATCAATAAATCGGTAAAAAATAGTTCAGATTTGTTCATTTTCCCCTCACATTCTCAATTTACTATCAATACTAATAAAAAATAACATCAGAATTATATTTAATCCTAATGTTTGTTTTTCCCAATGTTGATATAATATTGTCCTACCTTATCATGAATTTTTTTATAGACTATCAATTCATCTAAGGTTACATCTAAACATTTAACAATTTCAACAAGTTTCTTTAAATTAGGTTCAGTTCTACCGTTTTCCCAATCTGATATACTTTGTTGTGAAACATTAAGTTTAGAAGCAAGTTCTTTTTGAGATATAGATTTGTTTTTTCTAATCTCTTTCATTTTAAAATCAAATTGTTTCATATAAAAAACTCTCCTTTGCATTGACGTGTACCGATATTTGTTGTATAATTCGGTTATACCGATTTTCTCGGTATGGTCTTTGGAAGACAAAAGGATTGTTAAATTTTAAATGGCAGGCCCAGCAGGATTTGAACCTACGGTGAGGGAGTCAAAGTCCCTTGCCTTACCCCTTGGCTATGGGCCTACATTTATTTGATTGCTAAATTAAAACCTATCATAATTCGCATAAATAATTTTAGCATATACAAAATGCAATTACAACT
>JBAYAP010000021.1:0-13472 GCA_041669715.1 Acholeplasmataceae bacterium | reverse complement strand
TATGCAGGTCTTACATGGATGAGACAACCTCATTATTTTATGGGATTGTATCCTTATACATATTCTGCAGGTTTAACTGTAGGTACTGTCGTATCTGATAAAATTTTTAAAGGTGAACTTGATCCTAATGATTGGATAGAAGTATTAAAAGCTGGAGGAACTAAATCACCATTAGAACTTGCACAAATGGTTGGTGTTGATTTGTCAACTCCTAAACCATTAGAAGATGCAATTCAATTTATTAGTGATACTATTGATGAAATAGAATCACTTACTAAAGAATTAAATAAATAGAGTTAAAAAGTACACTTCTAATGGATGCTTTCGTTAGAAGTGTTTTTTTATATAAAAGGCGTATAAAAAGTATTAAAATCATTGACAATAAACAACCTTTATTATATAATTAAAACGCTGTGTGATATACACACAATACGAATGATTATTTTGGCTCTATGAAGCCAAAAATATTTTTAGACCAAAAAAAGAAACGCATGGATATGTGTCTATAGAAAGGAGAACAATCATATGCCTACAATGCAACAACTTGTCAAACAAGGAAGAACTGATAAAAAATATAAATCAAAATCACCTGCACTTGGATATGGTTACAACAGTTTACACAAAAGCGAAAGTGTTTATGCATCACCTCAAAAACGCGGTGTATGTACTCGTGTTACAACAATGACACCAAAGAAACCAAACTCAGCATTACGTAAGTATGCCAGAGTACGTTTAAGTAATCAAACCGAAGTAACTGCATACATCCCAGGTATTGGACATTCACTTCAAGAACATAGCGTTGTGCTTATCCGTGGTGGACGTGTTAAAGACCTTCCAGGGGTACGTTATCATATTGTACGCGGTACATTAGATGCCTCAGGTGTCGCTAACCGTTTACAAGCTCGTTCTAAATATGGCGCAAAACGCCCAAAAGCAAAAAAATAAAAAACTAAACTAAAAGATAAAATCTTATTGAAAGGAAAGGTGAACTTATGCCACGTAAAGGACATATAGTAAAACGCGACGTTTTACCTGATCCAATTTACCAATCTAAATTAGTAACTAGAATTGTAAATACAATTATGGTAGATGGTAAAAAAGGAACTGCACAAAGTATATTGTATGGTGCCTTCAATAGCGTTAAAGAAGTTACTGGACGCGAACCAATTGAAGTATTTAATGAAGCTTTAAATAATATTATGCCTGTCCTTGAAGTTCGTTCTAGACGTATTGGTGGACAAAACTATCAAGTACCCGTTGAAGTTAGAGCTTCTCGTAAACAAACATTAGGCTTAAGATGGCTAATCAACTATGCAAGACTTAGAAATGAAAAGACTATGGAAGAAAGATTAGCAAAAGAAATTATGGATGCAGCAAATGGAACAGGTGCTGCAGTTAAGAAACGTGAAGATGTGCATAGAATGGCTGAAGCAAATAAAGCATTCGCACACTATCGTTGGTAATAGAAGGAGAAATAAATTATGCCTCGTGTATTCCCATTAGAAAAAGTTCGTAATATCGGGATCATGGCTCACATTGATGCTGGTAAAACGACAACAACAGAAAGAATACTTTACCATGCTGGTAAAATACATAAAATCGGAGAAGTTCACGATGGTGCAGCAACTATGGACTGGATGGTTCAAGAACAGGAACGTGGTATTACGATTACTTCAGCTGCGACAACAGCTTTCTGGAAGGATTATAAAATAAATATTATTGACACTCCAGGCCATGTTGATTTCACTGTTGAAGTATCACGCTCACTGCGTGTACTGGATGGTGCTGTAACCGTCTTAGATGCTCAAGCAGGTGTTGAACCTCAAACTGAAACAGTTTGGCGTCAAGCAACTGAATATAAAGTTCCAAGAATTGTATTCATTAATAAAATGGATAAAGTCGGTGCCGATTTTGAAAAAGCAATTGTATCAATTCATCATCGTTTAGGTGCTAATGCCGTTGCAATCCAATGGCCAATTGGTGCAGAAGCAAATTATGATGGCACAATTGACCTTATTACAAGAAAAGCTTATCATTATGATGGTAATGATGATGAAATATATACTGAAATTCAAATTCCAAGTAACTTAGTTGATAAAGTTGAAACTAAAAGACAAGAACTTATTGAAGCGATTGCTGATTTTGACGAAGATTTAATGATGGCTTACTTAGAAGGTGAAGAAATTCCTGTTGAAGATATTAAACGTGTTATTCGTAGAGCAACACTAGATGTTAAATTCTTCCCAGTAATTTGTGGTACAGCTTTTAAAAATAAAGGTGTTAAATTATTATTAGATGCAGTCATTGATTATTTACCTGCGCCAACTGACGTATTATCTGTCACTGGTTTAGATGATGAAGGCAATGAAGTCGTACGTCATCCAAGTGATGATGAACCATTTACTGCATTAGCTTTTAAGGTTATGACAGATCCATTTGTTGGTAGATTAACATTTTTCCGTGTATATTCAGGACAATTATCTGCCGGATCATATGTACAAAATACAAATAAAGATACAAAAGAACGTTTTGGACGTATTCTTCAAATGCATGCAAATACTCGTGCTGAAATTTCAGATGTTTATGCAGGTGATATTGCGGCTGTTGTTGGTTTAAAAAACACAACGACAGGTGATACGTTAGCAATGGTTGGCGATAATATTGTTTTAGAATCAATGGTATTCCCTGAACCAGTAATTAACGTTGCAATTGAACCAAAAACTAAACAAGATCAAGATAAAATGAATGCAGCTTTAGTGAAACTTGCTGAAGAAGATCCTACATTTAGAACATTTACAGATCATGAAACCGGACAAACAATTATTGCTGGTATGGGTGAATTACACCTTGACATTATTGTTGACCGTATGAGACGTGAGTTTAAAGTTGAAGCAAATGTTGCTGAACCTCAAGTTTCATATAGAGAAACTATTAGTCAACCTGCAGAAATTGAAGCGAAATTTATTCGTCAATCTGGTGGTCGTGGACAATATGGACACGTTGTTATTACTTTTGAACCAAACCCAGGTAAAGGTTTCCAATTTGTTGATAAAGTTGTTGGTGGTGTAATTCCAAGAGAATATATTCCAGCAGTTTTAAAAGGATTAGAAGAAGCATTACCTAATGGTATTATTGCAGGTTATCCTGTAATTGATCTTAAAGCAACTTTAACATTTGGTTCTTATCATGATGTCGATTCATCAGAAATGGCTTATAAGATTGCTGCATCTATGGCATTAAAAGATACTAAAAACAAATGTGCACCAGTACTTTTAGAACCAATCATGGATGTTGAAGCAGTTGTTCCAAATGATTATGTTGGTAACGTTATTGGTGATATTACATCGCGTCGTGGACGTTTAGAAAGTCAAGAAAACCGTGGGAATGCAATATCAATTAGAGCATTTGTACCACTTTCTGAAATGTTCGGATATGCAACTTCATTACGTTCAAACACACAAGGGCGTGCAACCTTTGTTATGCAATTCTCCCATTACGATAAAACACCTAAATCTATCATGGAAGAAATTATTAAAAAACGTGGAGTGAATTAATTCACTTACTTGCAAAAATAGGTAAATTCATATAGAATAAATATGACAATAATAAAAAAATTAATTTCTAAATAAATTAGGAGGAAATATTACAATGGCTAAACAAAAATTTGAAAGAACTAAACCACATGTTAACATTGGTACAATCGGCCACGTTGACCATGGTAAAACAACATTAACTGCTGCAATTACTACTGTATTAGCAGGTAGAGGTCTTGCAGAAATAGCAGATTTCGCTTCAATTGATAGCGCACCAGAAGAAAGAGAACGTGGTATTACAATTAATACTGCTCACGTTGAATATTCAACAGAAACTCGTCACTATGCACACGTTGACTGCCCAGGTCATGCTGACTATGTTAAAAACATGATTACAGGTGCTGCTCAAATGGATGGTGCTATCCTAGTTGTATCAGCCGCAGATGGTCCTATGCCACAAACAAGAGAACATATCTTATTAGCTGGTCAAGTAGGCGTACCTAAGATGGTAGTGTTCTTAAATAAATGCGATATGGTTGATGATGATGAATTATTAGACTTAGTAGAAATGGAAGTTCGTGAACTATTAACAGAATACGATTTTCCAGGAGATGAAATTCCAATTATCCGTGGTTCAGCACTAGGTGCTTTAAACGGTGAAGAAAAATGGGTTAAAGCAATCAATGATTTAATGGAAGCTGTAGATACTTATATCGACACTCCAAAACGTGATACTGATAAACCATTCATGATGCCAGTTGAAGATGTTTTCACAATTACAGGTCGTGGTACAGTTGCTACTGGACGTGTTGAACGTGGACAATTAAGAGTTGGCGATACTGTTGAAATCGTTGGTATTACTGACACTAAACAAACAGTTGTTACTGGTGTTGAAATGTTCAGAAAATTATTAGATTATGCAGAAGCTGGAGACAATATTGGTGCATTACTTCGTGGTATTAACCGCGAACAAGTTGAACGTGGTCAAGTATTAGCAAAACCAAAAACAATTACACCTCATAAAGTGTTTAAAGCTCAAGTATACGTATTAACAAAAGAAGAAGGCGGACGTCATACAGCATTCTTCTCAAATTATCGTCCTCAATTCTATTTCACTACAACTGATATTACAGGTGTTGTTACACTTGAAGAAGGTACTGAAATGGTTATGCCTGGTGATAATACAGTTATGACAGTTGAATTAATTCACCCAATTGCGTTAGAAGAAGGTACTAAATTCTCTATCCGCGAAGGTGGACGTACAGTTGGCGCTGGTTCAGTTGTTAAAATTGTTGAATAATATAAATATTTAAACAACAAATTTAAAGCATAGCAATCGCTATGCTTTTTTGTTTTGTGTAAAATTAAGTGTCATTATATTTTAAGTTTTAATTCTATGTTAAAATAACATAGAGGTAGATGAAAATGATTGATACACATTGCCATGTAAATATAGAAGAATTTGAAAAAGATAGTGATCAAGTCATCAAAGATGCAATAGCCTCTGGTGTAAAAAAAATGATTGTAATTGGTATTGATCAAAAAAGTAATTTAAAAGCAATTGCGATTGCTGAACAATATGAAGAAGTTTATGCAGCTGTAGGTATTCATCCTTCTGTATGTGAAGAAGAAAACTTTGACGATCTTATTAAACTCATTAGTCATCCTAAAGTGGTTGCTATTGGCGAATGTGGGATTGATTTATATTGGCAACAAGATAATCTCGAAAAACAAAAAGAAGTATTTATTAAACAAATCGAACTATCGATTTTGCATAAATTACCTTTAATTATTCATACTAGAAATTCATTTAAAGAGGCCTATGATTGTGTTATTCCATATAAGAATAAGGCACGAGGTGTATTTCATTGTTTTTCATCAAATCTAGAAGATGCATTTAAAGCAATTGGCTTAGGATTTTATGTAGGTATTGATGGTCCTGTGACATTTAAAAACGCAAAAGATATTAAAGAAATTGCAAAAGAAATCCCGTTAGATCGAATTTTGATTGAAACTGACAGTCCTTATTTATCACCCCATCCTTTAAGAGGCAAACGAAATGAACCTAAAAATTTGAGGTATATTGCACTTGCTTTATCGGAAATTAAATCATGTGACATTAAAGAAGTCATCCAAGAAACAACTTCTAATGCCATAAACTTATTTAAATTAGGAGAATGAAAACATGAAAATAAAACGTATATTTTTATCTATAATTGTATTATCAGTATCATTGATATTAGTTTCTTGCAATTTAGCTATTATTGCAGATACTGACTATGAATCACCAAGCACTTATGAAAACACTAGAATTGATATGATTGCAGATGTTAAAGATTCAGTAGTTGTTGTTGAAAATAGTGATAGCTGGGGATCAGGTATTATTTTTAATATGACGGAATCTAATGCTGAAACAGGTTTAATGACCTATGCAGTATTAACTGTATATTCTGTAATTGAAGAACAAAATCTTATAGATTTATCTATTTTAATGCCAGATGGCACAACATATCCTGCAACGGAAGTTAAAAGTGACCAAGATTATGAAATTGCTGTTGTATATATTGAAACAACTGATGAATTGGAAGTTTATACTATTGAGCAATTATCATTAACCGCAGATGTTAGTCTTGTTCAAGGTGAAGATCTTTATGCGATTGGTACACCGTATCAATACACATTATTTAATTATGTATCTCAAGGTATTTTAGGTCTAATATCATTTGATTTAAATGTTGATGATGGGCTTTTATTTGTGCATAGTGCTGAAACAAATCCTGGAATGGAAGGTGCACCAATATTTAATTTAGATGGTCAATTGTTGGGTCTTGAATTAACAAAGTTATATGTTACTGATTCATCTGAAGATGGTATTCCAATTGAAGGTATAAATTATGCATTAAATATGAATTTATTAGCACCAATTATTGTTGGATTTGATGAAAACTTTGTAACTGTTGCACAAACAGAAACCATGGTATCGATGAGTGCTGATCTTGATTATAATGACATTGCACAAGAAATGATAGCGAATGCTTATCCATCTGTTGTTTCGGTTATTGGAGCATCTGGATTAGGCTCAGGAATTATATATCAAAAAGAAACATTGGAATCTGGTCTATATCGTTATTCTATATTAACAAATAATCATGTTGTTGACGAAAATACAGAATTAAGAATTAAGTTTTCTGAAACTGATGAAATGATTGCAACGGACTATCAAGCAAATTCAACTTATGATGTTGCAATTATTAGAGTAGTTACTGATCTTGAGTTACCCGTCTATGATATTCCACCAATAACAACTGGTGAAGCTGTTGATATTGTTGTTGGTCAAGATGTATATGCGATGGGCACACCATATTCTACATATCTTCATAATTATGTTACTCAAGGTATTGTAAGTCAAATTAATTATACATATCATGGTGTTTATCAATTAGGAATTGTCCATGAAGCAGAAATAAATCCTGGCAATAGTGGTGGGCCATTATTCAATTTAAATGGTGATGTTATTGGCATTAATGTAGCAAAGGTTGTTACTGTTTATGTTGATGGAGAAGGGCTTCCAGCTGAAGGCATTAATTATAGTTTAAATATTAATGTTGTAGCAACTGCAATTAGTGATTTTAATGATGATGGATGGGTTGAGATTTCACGGTCTCCAAAGTTAGGTGTAACAGTTGCTAATTATAGTGCCGAATCAGAATATTATCCCGAAATATATTTAGATGGTGTGGTTGTATCTGGTTTTGATTATACAAGAAATGCTTATTTGACAGTTCAATTATATGACTTAATTGTCGGTGCTAATGGTGTTGTAGTTCATACAATAGATGATCTTATAGCCGCTCTAGATGGAAAAAGTTATGGCGATATAATTTCACTTGATATTGTTAGATATGATGAACAAAAAAACATTATTACTTTACAGATTGACATTATACTATCATGATAAAAAATTTAATTAATAAACTTGAAGAAAAAGGCTTAACAGTCGCATTTGCAGAAAGTATGACAGGTGGGTTGCTTTCCGCAAGTATCACTAAAATAGCAGGAGCATCTAAAGTATTTAAAGGTTCAATTATTGCATATACAAATGAGATTAAAAATCGAGTTTTATACATAGATGAAAAAGATATTGAAACATTTGGAGTGGTTTCAAAAGAGATTGCTCTAAAAATGAGTCAAGCAGTTTTAAATTTATTCAATGTTTCTTTTGCAGTAGGAATTACCGGCGATGCCGGACCTACGCTTCAAGAAAATAAAACTGAACGGCAAGCATTTTTTGCGATATGTACAAAAGATTTTTGTGAAACATTTGAAATGAATTTTACGAATGAAACCAGAATAGAAGCTCAAAAAAAAGCTGTCGAAGAAGTATATAAAAAACTATTATTTACAGTGACTAAAAGTTAAGATAATTTGTTGTAAAAAGCCATTATATATGATATAATGACTGGGCGTAAAGATTTATCCTTGTCTTATCATGAAGATAAGGCCATAGACCAAAAGGAGGTGGAAAGATGAAAAAGTATGAAATTATGTATATCATCCGTCCGACTGTTGAAAGTGAGAACATTAAAACTATTGTCAATAATTTTAGCGAGTTATTTGCTAATTATAGTAGTGAAGTTCTTGAACTTAAAGAGTTAGGACTTAAAGATTTAGCATATGAAATTCAACATTTTAACAAAGGTTATTATGTTTGGTTACTCGTAAATGCTTCACCAGAAGCGATTGCTGAATTTAATCGTATTGTAAGAATTACTGAAGACGTAATTCGATTCATTGTTGTAAAGGAAGGCGAATAAAATGATTAATCGTGTTATCCTAGTAGGACGTATCACAAAAGATCCTGAATTAAAATCGACTCAGTCTAACATATCATTTGTTAATTTTACGCTGGCTGTTAATCGTCAATTTTCCGATCAATCAGGTGAACGTCAAGCTGATTTTATATCATGTATCGTATGGCGTAAGCAAGCAGAAAATCTTGCACAATACATTAGAAAAGGCGCATTGTTAGGTGTTGAAGGTAGAATTCAAACACGCACATATGAAGCTGATAATGGCACAAGATACATTACTGAAGTTGTTTGTGACTCTGTTCAATTTTTAGAAAATAAAAGTGATAATAGCAGTTATACAGAACAACCTAAAGTTTCAAATAGCGATAGCGATGAGTTTTATGAAACAAGTAAACAACTCGCAGCTGAAGAAGATTTACCATTCTAAGGAGGAAACCAAGTTATGAATAATTATAATAATAACCGACGTGGTGGTGGCTTTAAGAGACGTAAAAAAGTATGCTACTTTACTCAAAATAAAGCAGATCATATAGATTTCAAAGATGTTGAACTATTAAAGAGATTTGTTACAGATCGCGGTAAGATTTTACCAAGACGTGTAACAGGGACATCAGCTAAATGGCAACGCCCATTAGCAATTGCAATCAAACGTGCTCGTCATATGGCTTTATTACCATTCGTTAAAGAATAATTATAAACTGCATTTTATGCAGTTTTTCTTTTATATAAACATAATCGATTATCAATTGAAAATAAAGCATATTATTGATATAATATGATAGAAGTAGGTGGACATATGAAAAGATGGATATTTTATTTAATTGCAGCAATATTTGCTACAATCGGTGCTTTTCTCTACATCCCAAATTTTGTACTTGAATCTAGTCTTGAAATATTTGGTTTAATCGCGTTTTTGATTGCGATTGTTTTTGTATTTATTCAGATTTCAGTAATACTTAATCAAAAATTATATCAAAAGATTTCTACACTACAAAATAGATTATCCATGTGGTCTAAACTTTCATATCATATTTCGCAAGCTGGCGATGAAATATTTAATGAATTGCCAATTGGTATGTTTGCTGTTGATGAACATATGGAAATTAAATGGTCAAATCCACATATGCAAGTAATTTTTAATAATAAAATTAACGGACGCAATTTAAAAGATGTTCATGAAAAAATGTATGATTTTGCATTGCAAAATAAACTTGATTTTATTATCGAAAAAGACCATCAATTTTTTGATGTTACTTATCGTCCCGACTATGGATTTTTCTATTTATTTAATGCAACACACAGGGAATCGGTTTTAAAGCAATACAAGGACCAAATTCCTGCAATTGGGTTGATATTTTTAGATAATTTAGATGAAGCATTAGTTGTTTTAGATGTTTCAGAACAATCCACAATCAAAGGTGATTATTTAGCAGCAATTAATGACTGGGCAAACCAATATAATTGTTATTTAAAACCCTATGGTGATGAAAAAATTTTATTAGTTTCGAATCGTAAAAATTTAAATAATATGATTGATAATAAATTTGACTTATTAGATAAAGTTAGAAAAATTTCATCAGAACAAAAAGTAAGAGTATCTATTTCTATGGGGATAGCATCTTGGGATGTTACATATGAAGAAATTGCTGTTTATGCACAAAATGCTATTGAACTTGCTGAAAAACGCGGTGGCGATCAAGTTGTTGTCAATATTCAAGATCAAAAGATTGCATACTTTGGAGCTAAAAATGATACCTTAGTTAAAAACTCTAGAGTTGGTATAAGAATTAATGCACAAACGATTAAAGATTTTATTGATAAATCTTCTGATGTATTTATTATGGTGCACCAGCTTGCTGATATGGATGCTTTTGGTTCTATGCTTGCGTGTTATCATATGACTAGAGCATCAAACAAAAGAGCGTATTTAGTTATAGATTTTGATAAATTAGACCCAACGGTTCAAAAAGTTTATAAACAAGTTAAAGATAAATTAACTGATGTTTTTAATCATATAATCACAAGTAAAGAAGCATTAGAAGATATAAAAGCACAAAGTTTGTTAATTGTTATTGATACACAATCACCAAAAATTGTGATGGTTCCTCAATTATTAGATAAAACTGAAAATGTTATTGTTATTGATCATCATAGAGCTGGCGAAGAAAGATTTAATGCAGTATTTTCTATTATTGAACCTTCTGCAAGTTCTTCAATTGAACTCATGTTAGAATTATTAGATTTTTATAGTTTAAGTGAAGAAAATGTAATTACATCAATAGAAGCATCAATTATGTATGGTGGTTTACTTGTTGATACGAGTAATTTTGTGCATCGTACGACATCAAGAACATTTGAAGTTGCAGCTAAATTAAAAGATTTTGGTGCAGATACAACATTGGTAAAAACATGGCTTAGACGAGACATGATAAGAATTATTGAAATAAATAATTTAATTGATAAAGTAGAAATCGTATTAAATAGATTCGCATTTATCGTGACCTCAGATATTTATGAAGATCGTGTATTATTGGCACAAGTTTCTGATGAAGCATTAGAAATTAATGGTATTGATGCAGCATTTACGATTGCTAGAACAAATCAAAGTACAGTAGCAGTGAGCGCAAGAAGTTTTGGTGAAGTTAATGTTCAATTGTTAATGGAAATGATTGGTGGCGGTGGTCATTTTGGAAGTGCAGCAGCACAAATTAAAGATACATCAATTAAAGATGTCTATGATACATTAAGAAAATATGTAGAATTAGAATACGGCGGAGGAGAAAAGATGAAATTAATACTTACAACAGATGTAAAAGGTAAAGGTAAAAAAGATGAAGTCATTGAAGTTGCAAATGGATATGGTCAATTCTTATTAACTCAAAAGAAAGCAATACTTGCAAATGATGATAATTTAGCAAGTTTAGCGTTAGAACAACAAAAACAAATAGAAGCCGAACAAAATCATATTGAGCTTATGAAAAAACTTAAATCAGAAATTGAAGGCAAACAAGTTGTCTTAGAAATTCAAATTGGCAAAGATGGTAAACAATTTGGAAGTATTACAACAAAACAAATTGCTGAAGCTTTTGAAAAAGCACATGGTATACTTATAGATAAGAAAAAGTTAGAATTGCAAAGTGAAATAAACTCAATTGGTATATATACAGCTTTTGTAACATTATATAAAGATATAAAGGCACAATTTGAAGTTAAAGTTATAGAAAAGTAGGTATTTATTATGGCACGAGTATTACCTTATCATCAAGAGGCTGAACAATCAGTGCTCGGATCAATTTTTTTGGATTCAAAGGAAATTGTTTCAGTTATTGATCAATTAAATGAAAATGATTTTTTTGAACAAGGACATGTTCTTATTTATAGAGCAATGAAAGATTTATTTCAAGAAAATTTAAATATAGATTATGCAAGCGTTGCAGCGAGACTTGAACAAACTCAAAATCTTGAAAAAGCTGGCGGTCGTAAGTATTTACTTTCACTTACTGAAATGGTACCATCAGTGGATCATTTAGAGACGTATATTGATTTGGTAAAAGATGGATCACTTAAACGTCAAGTGATTAAACTTGCTTCTGATATTGTAGATGATGGTTTTAAAAAAGATGAAATGGCTTTTGATTATATTACAAGAGCTGAAGAAGAAATTTTTGCATTGGCTCAAAAAAGAAAAACAAGTGCATTTTCTAAAATAGATCAAGTCATTCAAGATGTTAAAGAAAAAACCGAAAGAAATAGAAATAAAAAAGGTGGTATTACCGGTTTAAGTACTGGTTTTGCTGAGTTTGATAAGATGTCTTCCGGATTACAAAATGAAGAACTGATTATCTTAGCAGCTAGACCTTCTATGGGAAAATCTGCTTTTGCAATGAATTTAGCGATTAATATTGCAAAAAAGAATAGTGATGGTAAAGCTGGTGTTGCTATATTTAGTTTAGAAATGAGCAATGAACAACTTGCAGCAAGAATGTTAAGTGCAGAATCTAATGTTGAAAATAATAAAATTAAAAGTGGACATTTAACTGCACCCGAATGGCAACATATGGAAGGCGGCATTCAAACACTTTCTTTATTACAAATATTTTTTGATGATAGTGCTGCAGTAACGGTTGCTGATATTAGAGCTAAATGCCGTAAATTAAAACAAGAAGGAAAACTAGATTTTGTTGTCATTGATTATCTTCAATTAATTAAAGGTGATACAAGAAGTGGTAATCGCCAAGAAGAAGTTGCTAAAATTTCTAGAAGTTTAAAAGAAATGGCTAGAGAATTAAAAATTCCTGTCATGGCATTATCTCAATTATCGCGTGAAGTTGAAAAAAGAGAAGATAAAAGACCAGTCTTAGCTGATTTACGTGAATCAGGTAGTATTGAGCAAGATGCCGATATTGTTATGTTTTTATATAGAAATGATTATTATACAAGAGATGCCGAAAAGAAAACTGGTGATGTAGAATTAATTATTGCTAAAAATAGACAAGGTGCCGCAGGCATTATGTTACCATTTAGATTTGATACTGAATTCTCTAGATTTTTATCAAAAGAAGAAAGAGAAGAATCTTCATACGAAGCATATAGAGATTAACATTTTATTTAAATAAGTAAAGATACATGTGTTTATATATACATGTATCTTTTTTTGATTATGCAAGTATATATGTAAAAAGCCCTATTCAATGAACAGGGCTTTTTAATATTAATAGTTATTTAAATGTATTTAAGCTATAGTTGCTGATAACATCCAAATGTGTTTATCAAATGATGCAATTGTACTAATTAGTAAATCAGCAGTTGCTTCATCACCTAAATCTTGAGCAATTTCTAATGTTTCTAAAAATCCAGAGCGAATGACTTTAATGTCTTCAAGAATGTGTTTAACCATTACTGGAGCACTTTCTTTGCCGCTACCTTCTTCTATTGTAGCTAATTCTAAATATTGCTTCATATTAGAGACAGGTTCGCCACCAATCATTAATAATCTTTCTGCAACTTCATCATACAATTCGTTAATTTCATCGTAAAGTTCTTCAAATTTAGCGTGAAGCGCATAGAAATTTGGACCACTTACATACCAATGATAATGATGTAATTTAGTAAAAAACACACTTAAGTT
>JBAYAP010000020.1:0-13495 GCA_041669715.1 Acholeplasmataceae bacterium | reverse complement strand
ATTGCTTGTCCTTGTGCTTTAGGACTAGGCACACCGACAGCATTAATGGTAGGCTCAGGCATCGGTGCTGAAAAAGGTATCTTAATTAGACAAGGTGAAGCCGTACAAACATTAAAAGATATTAATGTAATTGCTTTTGATAAGACTGGAACACTTACAATAGGTAAACCAGTAATCACTAATATTGTAAGTGAAAATGATTCATATGTACTGAATGTTGCTGCTTCACTTGAGCAAGGTTCAGAACATCCCCTAGCTCAGGCTATTATTGATAAAGCAAAATTAGAATGTTTAAAATTAGTAAACATAGAAAATTTTACTGCTGTACCTGGAATGGGTATTTTAGGCTATGTAGATCATAAAATCATACATATTGGAAATCGCAAATTTATGGATTATGAACAGATAAATTATAAAAAATATGAGCAGAAAATGCATCAATATGAAGAAGAAGCAAAAACAGTAATGATTGTTGCACAAGAAAATAATGTCATTGGAATTATAGCAGTTGCAGATAAGTTAAAACCAGAAGCCAAAAAAGTCATAGAAATACTAAACTTAATGCATTATAAAACAGTGATGATTACAGGTGATAACCAAAGAACTGCCCAAGCCATTGCCCAACAATTAGGTATGACCGATTATATGAGTGATGTATTACCTGAAGGTAAAGTTAATTCCATTGTAGAATTACAAAAACAATATGGTTTAGTAGCAATGGTCGGTGATGGTATTAATGATGCTCCAGCGCTTAAACAAGCTAATGTTGGTATTGCTTTAGGTACAGGGACTGATGTTGCAATTGAAGCAGCTGATATTACACTTGTCAATGGTCAATTGGATTCAATTTTAAAAGCATTAGAACTATCAAAAGCGATATTTAAAAAGATTAAGCAAAATTATTTTTGGGCATGGTTTTATAATATTATAATGATTCCATTTGCTATGTTTGGTCTTTTGCATCCAATGATTGGTGCAGCAGCAATGTCGTTATCATCATTAAATGTTATATATAATTCATTAAGATTAAAAAAAATAAATTTAAATAAAACTTGGGAGGTATATAATGAAGCATGACAGAACGAAAGCAATTAATATTTTAAAAACAGCAAGAGGCCAAATGGATGCGGTGATTCGCATGGCTGAAGAAGAAAGATATTGTGTTGATGTGGCAAACCAAATTGGGGCAACTGAGGCATTACTAAAAAAAGCAAATCTTTTAATTTTACAAGACCATATTAATACATGTGTAAAAACGTCCTTTACAGATGGGACAAGCGAAGAAAAAATAGCAGAAGTTATCACATTGTTAGATAAATATTTGATGAAGTAAAAAAAATGAGCACTGTCATTTGGCAGTGCTCTTTATATATATGTTAAGCGGCAGAATCATCATAGGCATCAATTTCTTTAATAAGTTCATCATAAACTTCAGATTCTTTGATTTTTTTAATGATTTTACCTTTTCTAAATAAGATGGCTTCACCTTTTCCACCAGCAACACCGATGTCAGCATGTTTAGCTTCACCAGGACCATTGACGGCACAACCCATAATTGCAACATTAATTGTTTTATTTACAGTAAGTAAATATGTTTCAACTCTTTTAGCAATAGCAATCATATCGTATTGAATGCGGCCACATGTAGGACAACTGATCAAATTAGGAACTTTATCTTTTAAGCCTAAGTTTTTTAAGATTTCTTTAGCTGCTTGTATTTCAATTCTTGGATCATCAGTTAATGATACACGAATGGTATTACCAATACCCTCATGTAATAATATACCAATACCCATTGCCGATTTAATGGCACCACTAAATGCAGTACCTGCTTCAGTAACACCTAAATGAAGAGGATAAGGAAAAGTTTTAGCAGCCAACCGTGATGTTTCAATCATAAGATTCATATCAGTTGCTTTTAAAGATAGTGCAATATCATAAAAATCCATAGATTCTAAAATATCAACATGAGTCTTAGCAACTGCTACCATTAATTCAGGTGTTGGCTCAGCTCTTCCAGGTAATGAACCACTGTTAACGCCAATACGGATTGGAATATGTTTTTCTTTACAAGCATTGACAACAGCCTCAACTTGTTCACGTTTTGGTAGATTACCAGGGTTTAATCTGATTTTATCTACACCTTGATTTATAGATTCTAAAGCAAGTTCATAGTTAAAATGAATATCAGCAACCAAAGGAATATGAATTTCTTTTTTAATTTGACCTAAAGCTAGAGCATCTTCCATATCTAAGACAGCAACTCTAACAATTTCACATCCTGCTTGTTCAAGCATAAGGATCTGTTTTACGGTTGCTGCAACATCTTTTGTATAAGTATTTGTCATGCTTTGTATATAAACTTTATTGTTTCCACCAAATGGCAGATTACCGACCATAAATTGTTTTGTCGTTTCTCTTTGCATCATATATTATCACCTGCTTTCATTATAGACAATTTTTTAGGAAAAACATAGTTTTTTACATTATTTAATAATTATTGACAAAAAAGCAAATATGATTGAAATATATGAAAAGTTTTGTTATAATACATACGAAAGTTGAGGGATACACATGAGAGATTTAGTCAAATTAGTTTGTACAGAATGTGGCAATGAAAATTATCATACTGATAAAAATAAAAAAACAAAGCCTGAACGTTTAGAATTTAGTAAATACTGTCCAACTTGCAAAAAGCATACTATCCATAAGGAAAAGAAATAGGCTATTCTTTGAATAGTTTTTTTTCTATTATAAACCATGATTAAAACATTATTTGGTAATGATGAATTTGCAAACAGTTATGTTTTATGCCGATTTGATACATGTGTACTTATTGATCCTTCACACGACTTAGCTGAAATTATGGATGTTATTGGCCCTAAAAAAATAGAGGGTATTTTAATAACGCATGCTCACAGTGATCATGTCGATTTAATTCATCAATTTGATGTACCAATTTATATTCATAAAGACGATGCATCGCTTTTATTTGAAGATCAGTATAATGGATATGCTCCAAATAAGCATCCTTATTCAAGAAAAAATTTAAATTTAAATTTATTAGAAGATGGACAAAATATTAAATTTGCTGATCAATTCATTAAAGTGATACATACACCTGGGCACACAAAGGGTAGTGTTTCATTTTTATATCAAGATCATTTGTTTTCAGGTGATACTTTATTTAAAGAATCAGTTGGAAGACATGATTTATATTCAGGATCACTTCCACAATTAAAACAAAGTGTTTTGAAATTGATGACATTACATAACGATATTAAAATATATCCTGGACATGATGAATTAACAAATATGCGTTATGAAAAAAAGAATAACCCATTTTATATAAAATGGGCTAAGCAATTTAAAAAGTTATGATTCAATAATTTTTTTGGAAATAACATGCATTTGATTGTCAAAATTATAAATAATTGGTAAACCTGTTGGAAGTTCTAATTTTAGAACTTCTTTTTTTGATAAATTTTCTAAAAACATGATAAGAGATCTTAAACTGTTACCATGGGCAACAATTAAAACATTGTTACCTTTTTTTAATTCAGGGTATATATCACTATACCAATAAGGGAGTACACGTTGTTGACAAGACTCTAAACTTTCACCTAGCGGTAGATTTTTAATACCTCGATATAAAGAATCAAATTTAGGGTTTCTTGGATCATTTTCATCTAATAAAGGTGGTAGCGTATCAAAACTTCGTCTCCATGTTTGAACTTGCTCTTCGCCAAACTTAATCATTGTTTCTTTTTTATTAAGCCCTTGAAGGGCACCATAATGGCGTTCATTTAATCGCCAACTCTTATGTATTGGTACATTTTTTTTATGCATTTCCTTTAAAATGTAAGTTAATGTATCATTTGCTCTTTTTAAAACAGAAGAAAAAGCGATATCGATATCAATACCGGTTTGATAGAGATTTTTTCCTGCAGTTATAGCTTCTTTTACACCTTGGTCACTTAATTCAATATCTGTCCATCCTGTGAATTTATTTTCTAAATTCCATAGACTCTGTCCGTGTCTTATGAGAATAAGTTGTGACATAATCTCAACGCCTTCTTTCTTAGTTCTTCAACCTAATTATATCACTAATAAAATGTGTGTCAAAGTATCATGCATTTGTCAACAATATTGTAAATTATGTGAGAAAAACATAAAAATAGCACATAACACTTGACAGTGCCAAACGAATATAATACAATGATATTGGCACAGAGTCATATAGAGTGCTAAAAGAGGTGAAGTGATGCTTACAAGTAGACAAAAACTTATTTTAAAAGCAATCATTGAAGCATATGTTAAAGATGCTCAACCAGTAGGATCTAAGTATTTGACACAATTACCGTATTTAGGTTTTTCAAGTGCAACTTTAAGATATGATATGGCAATTTTAGAAGAGTTAGGATATTTGGAAAAAACACATACTTCTAGTGGTCGTGTTCCTTCGGAAATGGGATATAAATATTATGTTGAAAATTTAGTGACTAGAGATAGTGATGTTGCTGAACAGTTCCCGCTTATTGATGAAATATTTATTAAAAATAAAATGGCAAGAGAACAAGCTATAGAGGAAGCAATTTCTTTATTAAGTGATTTAACAAATTATACCGCGATGGCAGTAGGACCAACAGGGTCTCAAAATAAAATTAAACGTATTGATTTTATACCAGTTTTTGAAAATGAAGCAGTGATTCTTATTGTTACTGATCAAGGACATGTTCAACATCAAAATATAAGGTTACCTGATAGTACACATATTGAAGATGTTAAAGAAGTTATTAGATCATTAGATGATTTATTAAGAGATCGCACGATTGAAGATGCAAAAACAATATTGGAAAATACGTTTGCTAAAAAAGAAATTGACTCATATATGGAATATCAAACGCAAATACTTGATTCATTTATTCATGCTTTTGCTAAATTTGCTGAAGAAAATTTCTATTTATCAGGAGTTACAAATATTTTTGAACAACCGGAATTTCACAATGTTAAAAATATAAAGAGTTTTGTTGATATGTTAGATCGCAGAGAAATATTGAAACTTATTGGTGATGAAGATAGTTTATCGATTCGGTTTGGATCTGATTTAACACTTATGCCAATGGAAAATTGTACAGTGATTTCCATACCATACAAAATTAGTGATAGTGAGCATGGGACGATTGCCGTTGTAGGACCAACAAGAATGGAATACAATAAAGTAATTCCTTTAGTGGAATATATCGCAAGTAATCTTGGAAAACTCTATAAAAAATAAAAAAAGGATGATATTATGGCTGACGAAATAGTTAAAGATCAAGAACAAAAAGAAGAAAAGGTTCTTGAAGAACAAAAAGAAGAAATAGTTTTTGAAGAGCAAAAAGAAGATGGTGTTATTGATAAAAAAGATAAAAAAATCAATAAATACAAAGAACAACTTGCTCAAAGAGATAAAGAAATCTTTCAATTAAAAGATCAATTAATGCGTAATCAAGCAGAATTGGAAAACTTTAAAAAACGTATCCAAAATGAGAGAATTATTGAAAGAAAATTTGCTTCAAAGGATTTAATTTATGATTTACTTGTACCATTGGATATGTTAAAAACGATTGTAAACAATCCAACTGAAGATGAAAAATTAAAAAATTATTTAATTGGATTTAAAATGTTAAATGATCAAATTTTCCAAGTACTAGAATCCGATGGATTAAAAGAAATTGAAGCTTTAAATAAACAATTTGATCCTAATTTCCATCATGCTGTAGAAAAAATCAGCGATAAAGACAAAGCAAATGGGATTAATTTAGAAGTTATACAAAAAGGTTACACATACAAAGAACAATTATTAAGACCTGCCGTGGTTAAAATTAACGAATGGAGTGATGAATATGGCAAAAACTAATAAAATTATAGGTATCGACTTAGGTACCACAAACTCATGCGTTTCAGTAATGGAAGGCGGAGAAGCAAAGGTTATACCAAATGCTGAAGGTGGAAGAACAACACCATCAGTTGTAGCATTTAAAGGTGATGATATTAGTGTTGGTGATGTTGCAAAACGTCAAGCAATAACCAATCCTAATACAGTAAGTTCAATTAAACGTCACATGGGTGATGGAAATTACCGTGTTGATATTAATGGAAAAAAATATACACCTCAACAAATATCAGCAATGATATTACAAAATTTAAAGAAAACAGCAGAAGATTATTTAGGAGCAACTGTAACAGAAGCTGTTATTACTGTTCCAGCTTATTTTAATGATCAACAAAGACAAGCAACAAAAGATGCAGGTAAAATTGCTGGCTTAGATGTTAAGCGTATTATCAATGAACCTACTGCAGCTGCATTGGCTTATGGTATTGATAAAACTGATAAAGAACAAGTAGTTTTAGTATTTGACCTTGGTGGTGGTACATTTGACGTATCAGTTTTAAGATTAGCTGAAGGTACATTTGAAGTTATTTCAACTGCTGGTAATAACCATTTAGGTGGAGATGACTATGATCAAGCAATTATTGATTATTTGGTAGATGAATTTAAAAAAGAAAATAAAGTCGATTTATCATTGGATAAAATGGCTGTTCAAAGATTAAAAGATGCTGCTGAAAAAGCTAAAAAAGATTTAAGTGGTGTAACTCAATCTCAAATCTCATTACCATTTATTACAATGGGTGTGGCTGGACCTCTTCATTTAGAAATGACTTTAACAAGAGCTAAATTTAATGAATTAACAGCATTTTTAGTTGATAAATGTCAACAACCAGTACGTCGTGCATTATCAGATGCTAAGATGACAGCTAAAGATATTGATCAAGTATTATTAGTTGGTGGTTCTACACGTATTCCTGCAGTTCAAGATTTAGTTAAAAAAGAATTAGGTAAAGAACCTAACAGAAGCGTTAACCCTGATGAAGTAGTTGCTATGGGTGCTGCCATTCAAGGTGGTGTCTTAACTGGTGATGTTAAAGATATCTTATTATTAGATGTTACACCATTATCATTAGGTATTGAAACATTAGGTGGTGTATTTACAAAATTAATTGAAAGAAATACAACAATTCCTACATCAAAATCACAAGTATTTTCAACAGCTGCAGATAATCAACCTGCTGTAGATATTCACGTCTTACAAGGTGAAAGATCAATGGCTGCAGATAATAAAACACTTGGACGTTTCCAATTATCAGATATTCCAAGAGCACCAAGAGGTATTCCACAAATTGAAGTATCTTTTGATATTGATGCAAATGGTATCGTATCTGTTAAAGCAAAAGATTTAGGAACTAATAAAGAACAAAAAATTACTATTTCAGGAACAGGTACATTATCTGAAGCTGATATTAAGAAAATGGTTAAAGAAGCTGAAGAAATGGCTGATACAGATAAGAAACGCCGTGAAGAAGCTGATTTACGTAATGAATCTGCTAATTTAATTTTCCAAGCAAATAAAGCTTTAGAAGATTTAAAAGATAAAGTTGATGCATCTATGAAATCTAAAATTGAAGGCGAAGTTAAAGATTTAGAAAAAGCACTTGAAAGTAAAGATTTAGATGATATTAAAGCTAAAAAAGAAGCATTAGAAAAAGATACTCAAGAAATAGCTGTTAAAGCTTATGAACAAGCACAAAATGCTCAACAAAAAACACAAGATGAATCAAATGAAACAACTAAAGATGGTAATCCAACTGTAGATGCAGAATTCGAAGAAAAATAATCCGTTAAGGGGCTTATTATGCCCCTTATTCATTATGGAGTTGATAAATTATGGCAGATAAACGCGATTTATATGAGGTATTAGGGGTTTCTAAAACGGCAAGTGATGAAGAGATTAAAAAAGCTTATCGTCAACTTGCAAAAAAATATCATCCTGATATATCTAAAGAAGCTAATGCAGAAGAAAAATTTAAAGAAGTTCAATCAGCATATGATACACTAAGTGATTCACAAAAACGTGCTGCCTATGATCAATATGGTCATTCAGGTAGTCCTTTTGGTGGTCAAGGTTTTAGTGGTGGTCAAGGATTCCAAGATTTTGGTGGTTTTGGTGATATATTTAGCCAATTTTTTGGTGGTGGGTCAAAACAAAGATCACAAAATTTCAATGGTGCACAACGTGGTCAAGATATTGAAATGCTGATGACTATTGAATTTTTAGAAGCTGCATTGGGAACTAAAAAAACTGTTGATGTTAATGTCACTGAATCATGTCATTTTTGTCATGGTAGTGGTGCTGAGTCAGCAAAAGATATTGAAATATGTAGTAGATGTCATGGTGATGGTGTCATTGATGTTGAACAAAGAACTATGCTTGGTACAATGAGAACGCAACAAGTATGTCCTGTTTGTGGTGGTAAAGGTAAAATCATTAAAAACGCATGCCATGTTTGTCATGGTAGTGGCCAAGAAAAGAAAACTAAAACTGTTGATGTTACAATACCTGCGGGTGTTGATACTAATATGAGTTTAAAAGTCGCAGGATATGGTAATGGTGGAAAAAATGGTGGTCCGACTGGTGATCTTTATTTAAACTTTAGAGTAAGACCACATAAAGTATTTCAACGTCAAGGTGACGACGTTATTTTGCATGTTCCAATATCAGTTACACAAGCTGTATTAGGTACAAAAGTTGATATTCCTACTATTTATGGCGATGTTTTACTTAAAATTCCTCAAGGTATTGAAAGTGGTACTGCTTTACGTATGAAAGATAAAGGGATTGCTAATATCAGAACTAAAAAACCTGGTGATCAACATGTTATTATTGATATTCAAATACCAAAAAATTTAACAGTAAAAGAAAAAGCTATTTATGAAGAGCTTGCTTCTTTAGAAAATAGAGAAACTGGCTGGAAAAAATTTAAAAATTTATTTAAATAATAATTTAAATTGATTAGACATATTTATGAATATTTTCATAAATATGTCTTTTTTAATAAAAAAATTATAAATATTAATAAAAAAATTTTATGGTTAAAAACGTTATTTTATTCATAACTATTTATCATATAAATGTATAAGTCGTTTTTCTTTAATGAATGATGTAATCATGTTATAATTTTTATGATAAGGAAGTGACTTTATGATTTTAATTAGACATCACAATGAAGGCAATTTAAAACCATATTTCTATTTTGCACTTGAAGAGTATATATTAAATGAAGTTCTTAAAGATAATGAGACTTATTTTTTTACTTGGGAAATTCATGGTGTTGTTATTGGTAAAAACCAAGTAATTGAAAATGAAGTTAATTTAGACTATTTAAACAAACATCATATAGACATATATAGGAGACCTACTGGTGGAGGTTGTGTTTACGCTGATAATCGAAATACGATGTTTTCAATTATTACAAAACGTACGAACAGTCAATTTAGTTTTAAGACATATTTATCAAAAATTATTGATGCGATGAAAGTTTTAAATGTTGAATTAACATTTAGTGGTAGAAACGATTTACTTTTTGAAGGTAAGAAAATCTCTGGTAATGCATTTTTACAAAATAAACACGGTATGTTAATGCATGGCACTTTTTTATATGATTGTGATTTAGAAACAATGGTTCGAGCAATTACGCCGAGTGATGAAAAATTAGTTTCTAAAGGTATTAGTAGTGTTACTTCAAGAGTGACAAATTTAAAGCCACATCTTCATGGTATGAGTCAAGATGACTTGATTAAACACTTTGAAAATGTACTGACATTTAAAACTTATGAATTATCAGATGAGGAAGTTGATAAAGTTGAAAAAATGGCTGAAAAATATGCGACTAAAGCATGGATTTATGGTGCTCAACCGCATTATACGAAACTACTTAAAAAACGTATTGGCGGCGGATTATTTGAAATTATTTTAGATTTGAAACAAAGTGTAATTAAAAATTTTCATATTAAAGGTGATTTTTTTGATATACAATCACTTGATACGTTTGAACAAGCATTTAAAGATGTATATTATAATAAAGAAAATATTAATCAATTATTAAAAACATATAAAATATCAGAATATATTCTTGATGTTGATGAACAAGCGTTTAATGAATTGTTGTTAAGTGGTACACTTCTATGATATTTTTATATAAAATATAGAATTGTTTGACTAGAATTGAATTTATTTGATAAAATAAGGTATGAAGTGAAAGGGTGGTAAGCTATGGGTAAAAAATCAAAAGATGAAAACGTGGATAAAACGATTGAAGCACAAGCAATAAATGATCAAACACTTCAAGATGATAAACTTGATAGCGATAAAGCAAACGCATCAGATGATGTAATTAAATTTTCACCAGGTGAAAATGTTTTTGAACAACATAATAATGATACTGTTAGCGATGATATTGTTGATGAAAAACAAGTTAAAAAGCAACAAGCAATAGAAAAGAAAGCTCAAAAAAATCAAGCTAAGAAAGAAAAAGAAGATTTAGAAATTGCAAAAGAGGAAGCTATAGAAGCAACTAAAAAAGCAAAGAAAATCTCTAAAAAAACAAAAAAGCAAAATAAACGAGAAATTGCTAAAGAAAATAAAGCTAAAAATAAAGCAGATAAAAAAGCAGCAAAAATTGAAATGGATCGCCCAAAATGGGTGAGATCATTCTTTAAAAAATCTCAAGGTTTATCAAGTGAACGCATGTATGAGTATTTAGAAAATGACTATGCAAACCTTATGAAACGTTCACGTTTATTGCTTAATATTACTGATAAAGACTATGAAAAGATTTTTATAATTAATATGCCTGATTCTTTTGACAATCAGTCAAATGTTAAATATCGTTTTGATTATACAAAAGATGGACAACAAACTTTATTATATGATCAAGCATATATTAATATTATTTGTTTTGCTAAGGATGTTTTATATTATTATCATGCAAATATTAATTATAATACAGGTAGAATTGGTACTGAGGGTACAATGCAATTTAAATATAAGGATATTATAAGCATCGAAACAAAACTTGGTAATGATGTTATTACTAATCCAAAATATTTACAATATAATGTATCAATTCATTTATCTAATAATCAATCTGTAACATTAAGTTTAAGAAATCAAAGATTAAATGGAACAAGAAATATTCCAGGTTTATTAACAGTACAAGAACAACGCATAATTGGCTTACTAAAAGAAAAAATCCAAAAATAATTTAAGTGATTTTGAGTCTTTAGTATAAGGGTCAAAATCGCTTTTTTTCATTGACATTTTCTAAGTTATTATGTATAATACATTCGTTGAGGTGAATTTTATGAAAATATTAATTAATGATTTAAGAAATAATCCCTCATTTGATTTTATCTGCGATTATAAAGATGAAATTAAGAACATTGATGATATTTTAGATATCAAACCTGCAAAATTTCATTTAGATGCATTTTTTAATGATGATGACATGATATTATCCATTACTGGAGAAGTTGATATGACTTTATCTTGTGCAAAGACATTAAAACCTGTAGACTATCATATAAATCTTAAGACATCCATCATTTTTGGATCAGATGAAGAAGCTGATTATATTATGACAGATGAAATAGAGTTATCTGATTTAGTTTTTGGTGAAATTATTGCTGAAAAACCATATGTGGTTTATCATGCAGATGCAAAAGATGTACACTTTGAAAAAGAAGTAAGTCCACATCCTGCATTTGCTGATTTAGATAAATTATTTAAGAAGTCATAGGAGGTGAACAGATGGCTGTTCCATTTCGTAGAACGAGTAAGACTGCAAAAAGAAAAAGACGTACGCATTACAAATTAACTGCTCCAGCATTAGTTGTTTGCCCACAAACTGGTGAATTCACACTACCTCATAGAGTGACACCAAATAGTGGTTATTACAAAGGACAAAAAGTGTTAGCTACAAAAGAATCCAAAGAGGATTAAGAAAAGGTGCTATTAAGCACCTTTTTCTTTTGATAAATTGACAAAATATCATATTTTCTATATAGTTAATATAGATATAAAAAAGGAAAATTATATGGAACACTATTCAGTATTAAAACAAGAAGCAATTTTAAATTTAAATATTAAACCAGATGGTATATATGTTGATGGTACTTTAGGTGGAGCAGGTCATGCTCAAGAAATTCTAAAACTATTAAACAAGGGATTTTTATATGCATTTGATCAAGACGATTATGCAATTGAATATGCCAAAAAACGTTTAGGAGAGTCACAAAAATATGAGATTATTAAAAGTAATTTTATGTTTTTGAAGCAAGAATTACAAAACCGAGGCGTTGATAAAATTGATGGATTATTATTAGATCTTGGTCTTTCATCTTTTCAAATAGATGATGTAGAAAGAGGCTTTACTTATTTAAAAGATACCAGTCTTGATATGCGTATGGATCAAAGTCAAGAATTAACAGCTAAAGAAATACTAAATACGTATACAAAAGAACAGTTAGCTAAAATGTTTTTTCTTTATGGTGAAGAAAAAAATAGTTTTAAAATTGCGGATGAAATTATTAAAAATAGACCATTAGAAACTACCATGGATCTTGTAAAAATTACAGATAGAGTAAATTATAAAGATAAAGGCCATAGTGCAAAAAGAGTTTTTCAGGCATTACGTATTGAAGTAAATAAAGAATTAGAAGCACTTGAAAAAATATTGGAAGATGTCGTTGATATGTTAAATCCTGATGGTAGAATCGTTATTATAACGTTTCATTCGCTTGAAGACCGCATTGTCAAACATTTTTTCAAATCACAAAGTATGCAAGAACAACCTAAAGGTTTACCCGTTATGATTAAAGATGAATCAAAATTAGAGGTTTTAACGAAAAAACCGCAATATCCAAGTCAAGAAGAATTAGCGTTAAATTCAAGAAGTAAATCAGCTAAATTAAGAGTTGCCAGAAGAAAATCATAAAGGAGAAATATATGAAAATTGCACTTATTGCTCATGATAAGAAAAAAACTGACATGGTCAGCTTTGTCCAAAAAAATATAGATATATTTAAAACATGTGAACTTTATGCTACAGGTACAACAGGTACGATTTTAATGAAGCATACAGGATTAAAAATCAACTTAAAAAAATCAGGACCACTTGGTGGCGACCAAGAAATTGGATCAATGGTTGCAAATCAACAATTAGATATGATCATATTTTTTAGAGATCCATTAACTGCACAGCCACATGAACCTGATGTTTCTGCACTTCTAAGATTAAGTGATCATTATGAAATACCATTGGCAACAAATATATCAACTGCAAACTATTTTGTTGAAGCGCTTAGATTTGAAATGCAAAATAAAAAAATGTAGATTATTGTAATTTTTTTAAAAATAGACATTATAAAAATTAAAGGTCTATTTTTTTTTGTAAAAAAAACACTTCTACATATTTGATTACATAGAAGTGTATCTAAAAAGGCTATTTAGTTTATATTTTTGTATTGTCTACTAGATATGGTAAATCTAACTATTCTTTTTAAATATCTTGTTTCTTTTTTTTACTTGCTGAAATAATTATACGAATATAATCT
>JBAYAP010000019.1:0-13638 GCA_041669715.1 Acholeplasmataceae bacterium | reverse complement strand
TTCTTTTGCATTTGGCATGCCTAAAATTGATACTCTTTGATCAAATTTAAGTTTATACGGTTTTTTAGGATAAACACCCCAAGTAGAATTACCCCTTCCTCTAATACCGCCTGATTCTAGATTAAGTATATTTTGTTCTTGACCATTAATTTCACTATAGATTGTTGTTTGCATATCAAAATACGTATCTTTGTTAATATCATCTATCGATTCATCAAGTTCTATATATATTTCTGTTTGATAACTAGAAAATGCTCTATTTAAAAGTTTTACAGAATGATTAAAGGTAATACTAGAGATGCCTTTCTTTATAGTTATTTCCATTAGAATATCTGTATCAGTGATAGGCGTTTGGTAATCATATACATCATTATAAATAATATCATTTACTGCCCATGTGATATCATAGTCTTCAAACACAGGAAAAACAAAATCACTATTTATTTCTAGAGGTATTTTAAGTATTAACTCTTCTTTAATTAACATAATTTCATCGGTATAATCATTATAGTCACAGCTACTTAAATATACGAGAATCATGAATATACCAATGCATAAAATTATTTTTTTCATAAAAATCTCCTAAAAAAAACATAGTTGTTTAAATTATGTTTGTATTAATTCTGATAAAAGTTGTGAAAATCTAACCATGATTTCTGCTAAGTTATGTGCAATGATAAGGGCAAATAAAAAATATCCAGCTTTAATTTCCCAAATTTGAAACTTTTCAAATTTGTTTTCAATATGTAATGCTCTAAGAATTCTTAAAGCTATCATAAAATATATAACAATTGAAATAAAATATATTACTTGTTCCATATAATCATTTCCCTTACTATGACAAATGTCCGGCTTTACTCTTCTTGATGTTTTCTTTTAAATCTTTTTCTAATTTAGAAAAATCGATATTTTCTTTTTTTGTTAATTCTAATTTTTCTTTTTTATTTTTTTCAAAAGCTTCTTGTGCTTTCGCTAAAGTCTTACCAATTTGTGCTTCTAAAGCTAAGATAATCAATTCATTTTTCTTAAATTCCACAACTGCTTGTTCAACAACCATGAATATTTCTTCTTTGGCTTTTATAAATTTTAAATATCCTTGTTGCACATGTAAAATAATTGGAATATGATCTTTTAAAATTGCAATTTCGCCATCTTCATTTTTAACAACAGCATATTCTATTTCATCTTGATGTGTTTCACCTAATTGTGTTAAGACTTTAAAAATCATAAACTTTTCGCCTTCTTAATAGCATCATCAATCGTACCTACCATTTGGAATGCTTCTTCAGGAAGGTCATCATGTTTACCTTCTATAATTTCTTTAAATCCTCTTATTGTTTCACTTAATGGGACAAATGCACCAGGCACACCTGTAAATTGTTCAGCAACATGCATATTTTGCGATAAGAATAATTGAAGACGTCTTGCTCTATGAACAATAAGTTTATCTTCATCAGTTAATTCATCCATACCTAAAATAGCAATAATATCTAATAATTCATGATATCTTTGAATCATTTGTTGGACTTTACGCGCAACATCATAATGTTCTTTACCAACAATATGTGGTGCTAATGCTCTTGAAGTTGATGCTAGTGGATCAACAGCAGGATAAATACCAATTTCTGTCAATGCTCTAGATAAGTTTGTAGTTGCATCTAAGTGACTAAAAACTGTAGATGGTGCTGGATCAGTATAATCATCAGCTGGAACATAAACTGCTTGAATTGATGTAATTGATCCTTTTTTTGTTGAAGAAATTCTTTCTTGAAGACGACCCATTTCTGTAGCAAGTGTTGGTTGATAACCAACAGCTGATGGCATACGGCCTAATAAAGCAGACACTTCACTACCAGCTTGAATAAATCTAAAGATATTATCAATAAATAATAAAACATCTTGTTTTTCTTCATCTCTAAAATGTTCAGCCATCGTTAATCCTGTTAAAGCAACACGCATTCTTGCTCCTGGTGGCTCATTCATTTGACCAAAGACTAATGCTGTTTTATTAATAACACCTGACTCCGTCATTTCTTGGTATAATTCTGAACCTTCTCTTGTACGTTCACCAACACCAGCAAAAACTGAAATACCTTCGCGTTCTTGAGCAATATTATTAATTAACTCTTGAATAAGTACTGTTTTACCAACACCAGCACCACCAAATAATCCAATTTTACCACCTTTAATATAAGGTGCTAATAAATCAATAACTTTAATACCTGTTACAAGAATTTCGACTTCACTTGATAATTCATCAAATGCCGGTGCTTCTCTATGAATGCTTAAATGTGGTGCATTTTCAAGTGATTCTTTTTGGTCAAGTGTTTCTCCTAACACATTAAAAATACGACCTAAAACTTGCTTACCAACTGGTACTTTAATAGGTCCGCCCATCGATTCTACTTCTAAACCACGACGTAGTCCTTCCGTTGGTTCAAGTGCAATTGTTCTAACCACATGATTACCAAGATGAATTGCAACTTCTAAAGTCACCTTGATACCTTGTTCGTTAATAACAATAAGTGCATCATATATACTTGGTAAATCGTCTTCGAAGTAAACGTCAACGACTGGTCCAATAACTTGGTTAATTTTACCCTTCATTAAAATGACTTCCTTTCTACACATTAGAACCATTGACAACGTCAATAAGTTCACTCGTAATTTCTTGTTGTCGTGCTCTATGATACTGCATATGCAAACGTTCAACAATTTGATTTGCATTATCAGTTGCATTTTTCATAGCAACCATACGTGCTGCATGTTCACTTAATTTTGCATCTGCTAATGATTCTATGATTTTTGCTTCGACATAAATACTTACTGTTTTATCCATAACGCTTTCTGGTGATGAATCATAAATATAATCACTATGGATTTTTTCACCATCAAAAACAATAGGTAATATTGATTTTTTTATAATTTCTTGTGAAGCAGTACTTAAATAATGATTATGAAAAATAACTACTTCATCGACTAATTCATCTTCATATGCTTTTTTTATAATATTGGCATAAGAACGTATAGACATCGTAATTAAATCATCACGATGATATATAATCTCATCATTAATCATTGGCAAGTTATATTTTTTTCCAAAATAATATCCTTTTTTTCCGACGATTAACACTTGATAATCAGTTTTTTTTACATCTTTTACTTCACTTAAAAAGGTCTTAAACAATTGATTGTGATAACTGCCACACAAGCCGCGATCAGCAGTAATGATGATATATAGCTTATTTGGATTTTCAATGGATTCACAATATCTAGAAACCCCATCAATGTTTTCATTTGCATATTTCAATACCTCAAATAATTGACTAGAAAAAGTATGTGTATGTGATGATAACTCAGTAGATTTTCTAATTTTAGACAATGAGATATTGTGCATTGCTTGAGTAATTGTCGAAGTTTTCTTAATCGCATCCATTCTAAGTTTAATATCCTTTAAACTCATCTTAAAACCTTCTTCAATGATTTAATAAACTTATCTAAATCGGCTGTATCCGGTAATGCCTTTGTTTCAACAAGTTTTTCAAATAGTTTTTTACCTAAATCATTCATATGAAGTCCTTGTGTAATCTCTTCTTGTAATTGAACAACTTGTTCTAAATTTAAATCATCCATTAAACCTGTTGATAATGCATATATTGTAACAATTTGAGTTGGCATTTCAATAAGTTCATGAACATCTTGTTTAAGTATTTCAACCGTTTTTCGACCACGTTCCAAACGACGTTTAGCACTTTGATCTAAATCAGAACCAAATTGTGCAAATGATTCAAGTTCACGGTAATTTGCTAAGTTTATACGTAGTGTACCTGCAACTTTTTTCATAGCCTTCCATTGTGCTGCGCCACCAACTCTTGAAACTGATAAACCGGCATTAATTGCTGGTCTTACGCCTGAATAAAATAATTCAGCTTCCAAGAAAATTTGTCCATCTGTAATTGAGATAACATTAGTTGGAATATATGCAGAAATATCGCCTGCTTTTGTTTCAATGATTGGTAAAGCTGTAATTGAGCCACTACCTAATTCTTTATTTAATTTTGCAGAACGTTCAAGTAATCTTGAATGTAAATAGAAAACATCGCCGGGATATGCTTCACGTCCTGGTGGTCTTCTTAATAATAATGATAATTCTCGATAAGCAACAGCATGTTTAGATAAATCATCATAAACAACTAATACATCTTTGCCTTTTTCCATAAAATATTCAGCCATTGTAACACCTGAAAATGGTGCTAAATATAAAAGTGTACCTTCTTTAGATGCACCAGCATTAACAATAATAGTATATTCTAATGCGCCTTTTTGACTAAATAATTTAGCAAGTGCCGAAACACTTGAGTCTTTTTGTCCAATAGCAACATAAACACATAAAACATCTTTACCTTTTTGATTGATAATAGCATCAACCGCTAAAGTCGTTTTACCTGTTTGTCTATCACCAATAATAAGTTCTCTTTGTCCTCGTCCAATAGGCACAAGTGCATCAATAACTTTAATTCCTGTTTCCATTGAAGCATTAATGCCACCACGTGCCATAACACCTCTTGCTTTTCTTTCAACAGGTAAAAAATCAGTTGTTGCAATTGGTCCTAATCCATCAAGAGGTTGCCCAAGCGGATTTACAACACGTCCTAATAACGCATCACCTACTGGAACCTCAAAAATTCTTTTTGTTGTTTTAACCAAGTCGCCTTCTTTAATTAAGTCACTTTCGCCTAATAAAATAACACCAACTTGATTTTCTTCAAGGTTAAAAACAAGGCCTTTAACTCCATGCGGAAAATCAAGCAATTCTCCCATCATTGCTTGTTCAATACCATATACAATAGCAATACCATCACCAACGGATAATACTCTACCAACATTTTCTAATTTAACATCAGTTTCAAAAGATTCAATTTGTTGTTTGATGACCTCTGTCATCTCTTTAACTTTTAGTTTAGCCATATATTCACCACCTTACAATGTCATAAATAGTTCTTCTAATTCGTGTGCAATTGAATGATCTAAAGATTGTCCTTGATAAACCATACGAATGCCACCAATTAGATTATCTCTAACTTTAACATGTATTTCTATTTGTTGTTTTTTAAATCTAGGCTTAAGTTTTTTCGTCAAAGCATTAATTTGCTTATCTGATAAAGGTTTTACTGTATAAATGTTAATATGAGCAACATGATTTATTTCTCTCATTAAACGAACCCATTCTGGATAAATTTCATCATAAACTTCCATTTGTCTAGTATGTGCCAATATCTTTAATACGTTTGCTAAATCTTTATTTAAATTTAAGTCATCTATTTTTTTGGATTTGTCATTATTTGATAACATTGGAGAATTCATAACTTCCAACCATTTTTTTTGACTCATCACAGCTTCATTTAGTTGATCAAATTGATATGTAATTTCATCTAATGAATGATTAGCTACTGCAACATCATATAATGCTTTTACATAACTATTCATGTTTTAAATCATCTCTTTCATGAATAAGTTCATCAATAATATCGCTATGTTGTTCTTGATCAATTTCTCTTCTAACAATTTTTTCTGCAGCTGCAAATGCAATTTCTTTAATAGATTGTCTAATTTCTTCATTTGCTTTAGCTATTTCATTTTCAATATCTTTTGATGCTTGTTCCAAACGATTTTTAGCTTCTTTTTTAGCAGCTTCAACAAGTTTTTCTTGTTGCTTATATGCTTCTTGAGTTAACTTAGTTTTCAAATCATCAGTTTCAGCTTTCATTTTTCCATATTCAGAAATTGCTTTTTGTTCCATTTCTTGTGCATTTTTACGTTCTAAACTTGCTTTATCAAATTCTTCAGTTAAAGCATTTTGTCTTTTATCTAAAAATTCAGTAATATTTTTCCATAAAAATCTACGAACGAAAAAAAGCATAATCAAAAAAACGATGATGTTAAGTAACACAACACTTGGATGTAGCATGACTGAGTTTAACCCATCTTGCATAATTTCAGATGCTTCTTGAAATATTTCATCTAACACGAATAATCAATCCCTTTTTCTATTTAGATAATAAAATAAACGCAATAATAAAACCATAAATACCTGTTGATTCAGCAATACCTTGACCAATAATCATAGTCATTTGGATTTTACCTTGTGCTTCAGGTTGTCTACCTACAGCTTCAACAGCTTTAGATGCTGCAATACCTTGTCCAATACCAGTACCAAAACCAGTAAATACGGCTAAACCTGCGCCTAAGTAAGCTAAACCTGAACTGATGTCTCCAGTAACTTCTAAAATATTAGGCATTATGGATAATACATGATTAAATAAATTAACTAACATTTTCTATTCTCCTTTTTTCTTATACATAATCTAAATCATCTTCATCAATTTTTGTTGATGATAAAATAAGCGTTAATAATACAAATACAATTGTTTGAATAATACCAAATCCTATGTCAAATACTAAATGAAATGCCGGTGCAATTAGTAGTGATGCCCAACCTGTAAATTTATAAACTAATAACATAATTAATGAACCACTTGCAATATTACCAAACAAACGAAGCGCCAATGAAATAATTGGAATTACTTCTCCTACAATATTTAATGGTGCAATGAATGGAACAGGTTCAAATATACTTTTTAAATGTCTCCATCCTTTTGAAATGAATCCTGTCATTTGAATTGTAAAAACTGCAATAATTGACAAACTAAATGTTATAGCTGAAAACTTTGTTGGTGAGGTTTGAACGCCTGTAACCCCAATAATATTAGAAATAAAAATATACATACCTAGAGAAATAATAATGGGTGCAAGTACTTTCCAATGTTTTCCAATTACTTCTTTAACAAGTTTATTTAATCCACTAATAGATAAAATAATAAGTGACATAACTTTCCCAGGTTTTTCTTTTGGGTTCATTTTTTTTATTTTTATTCCCACAATGATTGAAAAAATCATAATTGCAACCATAATCAAAACGGAAGTATAAAAGTATCCTAATGCAAATGGATGTGTTAGCACATAAATGAGATCATCAAGAAATGCTTTCATCTTTAGTTTCACCTTCTTTTATATCTTCTACTTCGGCTCGTAATTTTTTAAATATTGGAATAGGTAAATGAAAAACAAAAATACCTATTTTAATATTCATTGCTCCAACTAAGAAGAAAATATAGCTTTTCATTAATATATCTGAATCTTCTCTTAATAAGAAGAACATAAAGCCTAATACAATTAAATATATCATAAATTTAAAAGCAAGCAATAAATACATCACTTCTTTAATAATATGATTTTTAGTAAATCTTATAAGTAAACTATGATTAAACAGTGCTGTAACAGCACCTAATGCAACCCATGAAGCATAATCTTTGAAAAATAGATACGCTATTACATACATAATAATGCTATAAAGTATACCTATCCAACTAATGATGACGATGTTTTTCATAGAGTTCCTCTCTTTTAATAAACTGAAGAAACATCATAATGCTTGCTATCATACCCAAAAGGGTTCCAACACCTGTTAAAACTAAATTTATATTAGTTTCTGGATAATAATGGTCTCCAATGAAATAGCCAATAAAGGCTAAACCTATCACTGTAAAAAACATTTGGAAAACGATAGTATATGCAAACAATGTTTTTCTTACTTTTTTATATTTATGATTATTATTTGGTTCCAAATAATCGATCCCCGCAATCTCCTAAGCCTGGAACAATATATCCTTTTTCATTTAAATGTGAATCCATCGCTGCAAGATAAATTGCGACATTAGGATGCTCTTTTTGTAATCTTTTAATACCTTCTGGACATCCAACCAATCCTACATAACGAATATCAGTTGCTCCAGCTTCTTTAACAATATCAATTGCTTTTGCTGCGGATCCTGCAGTAGCTAACATTGGATCAACAACTATAACAACACTATTTTTTAAGCCTTCTGGAAATTTTTTATAATATACATGGGGCTCTAACGTTTTTTCATCACGATATAATCCTATATGACCAACTTTTGCTGTAGGAATTAAATTTTGAATACCTTCAACCATACCTAAGCCTGCTCTTAATATTGGGACAATAACAACTTGTTTTTTTAATTCATAAACTGTTGTTTCACAAATAGGTGTTGTAATAATTTTAGGTACAGTTTCTAAGTCTCTTGTAATTTCATACGTGATAAGGCTACCAACTTCAGAAACGGTTTCTCTAAATTCTTTTGTCCCTGTATTTTTGTCTCTAATTTTTGCCATCTTATGATCAATTAAAGGATGCGCTAAAACCACCAATTTATTCATGTTAAGATTCCTCAATTTCTTTAATTTTATTTATTCTATTTAAATGTCTAACTTCAAATTCAGTAGACATGAAAGCATCAATCATATGAAATGCTTGTTCTTTAGTAGTTGTTCTTCCACCAAAAGCAATAATATTTGCATTATTATGTTTTTTTGCTAAAATAGCTGTATTTTCATCATAAATTAAAGCAGCTCTTACACCATGAACTTTGTTTGCGGCAATACTAATACCAATGCCAGTTCCACATATCGCTATACCAAAATCGTAAGACTGTTTTACAACCGCCTCACCGATTTTTTTTCCATAATCAGGATAATCAACAGATGCTAAAGAGTTTGTCCCTAAGTCAGTCACTAACACATCTTTTGCTAAAAGATATTGTTTTACAGCTTCTTTAAGTTCAAATCCAGCATGATCACTTGCTATCGCAATTTTCATTTTGGCCTCCTATTTATCTATATATATTATAACATATTATCATATAAATAATTGACTGTTACTCTTAAAATTATTTGTTTATTCTTCTCTTTGAGATTGATTATTTGATTTTCTACGGTCAAGTGCTGTAAGTATCGTTTTTCTTAATCGAATACTTTTTGGTGTGATTTCAATTAGTTCATCATCATTAATAAATGCTAAACACGCTTCTAAATTCATTTCTTTAGCTTTTTTAAGAATAGTTGTAGAATCTTTACCAGCAGAACGCATATTTGATAATTGTTTTGCTTGTGTCACATTAACAACAAGATCACTATCCTTGTTTGCTTCACCAACAATCATACCTTCATAAACATCAGTTCTAGGATTTAAAAACATTAATCCTCGATCTTCTAAACGTCCAATTGCATATGCTGTTGTCATTCCATTATTAAGTGAAACAAGCGCACCTGTTCTACGATTTCCTACTGTATCTGAAAACATTGGTCTATAATCTAAAAACATATGTGATAAAATACCATAACCTTTAGTTGCTGTTAAAAATTGAGTAACAAATCCAATAAGGCCTCTTGATGGCATAATATAATGCAATCTTGAATAATCTTTTGCTTGATGCATTGTGACTAAATCACCACGACGTTCACCAAGCATTTCCATAACTTGTCCCATATAATCGGTTGGAATATCAACTTGAACTTCTTCATAAGGTTCGTTTTTAACACCATTTATTGTTTTCACAATAACTCTTGGTCTTGAAACTTGAAATTCAAAACCTTCTCTTCTCATATTTTCAATAAGAATACCTAAATGCAATTCTCCACGTCCTGAAACAATCCAAGCTTCTTGCTTGCCTAAACGTTCAACTTTCAAACTTACATCTTTTTGTGTTTCTTTATTTAATCTTTCTTCAATTTTAGAAGCTGTAACATTTTTACCTTCTTTACCTGCAAAAGGTGAATTATTTGTTAAAAATGTCATTTGCACAGTTGGTTCATCAACATGAAGCAAAGGTAATCTTTCTGTAATTGAAATATCACATATAGTTTCACCTACATGAATATCTGGAAGTCCAGCAATTGAAACAATATCGCCTGCATAAGCTTCTTTTACTTCTATTTTTTCAGTACCCATAGATTGATAAATTTTTTGAACTCTAAAATCAACTCTAGAACCATCAATTCTTAGGCAACTCACCATATCATTAATAGCAACAGTTCCTTGATAAATTTTACCAACACCCATACGACCAACATAATCATTATAATCAATTAAAGCTGGTTGAAATAAAAATGGTAATTCTATTTCTTGTTTAGGATTTGGAATGAATTGAATGATTGTATCTAGAATTGGTGTCATTTTAACATGCGGATTTAATTTAGGTTTATAACTTGATAAACCTTGTAATCCTGATGCATATAACACTGGGAATTCTAATTGATGATCACTTGCTCCTAAATCAATAAATAAGTCATATATTTCATTAACTGTTTTATTAACATCTGCAAATTCTCTATCGATTTTATTAACAACAACAATTGGAAGTAATTTTGCTTCCAATGCTTTTTTCAAAACAAATCTTGTTTGTGGCATCACACCTTCATAAGCATCAACTAACAATAAAACACCATCCACCATGTGCATGATTCTTTCAACTTCTCCACCAAAATCAGCATGACCAGGTGTATCAAGAATGTTTATTCTTAAGTTTTTATAAATAATCGCAGTATTTTTTGCTAGAATGGTAATACCACGTTCTCTTTCAATATCATTACTATCTAAAACGCGATCACTTAATTCAACATGTTCATCAAATTTTTCACTTTCTTTTAATAATTGATTCACCAAAGTTGTCTTACCATGATCAACGTGGGCGATAATTGCTATATTTCTAATTTCCATAAATTGTCTCCTCTTTCATAACCGTTACTATTATATACTATTTTCTAAGTTTTTTAAGTAAAAAACACCTAAAAAACTCATGATAACGTTTATCATATGAAAAAAAAGCAAGTATTTTATACTTGCCTTCATATTTTATCTTATCTGACCATTAATCATTTAAATAAATACGAATATATTTAAATATCACTCAAATAAGTATTTACTTAGCAACACTATTCTCACTTATTTTATTTAAACAATCAATAAATTTAAAAAATAATTTTCTAAGAAACACTGTTAAGTATTTCTTTAATATCAATTGTACCTTCTCTTAGTATTTTAATTTCGTCATTTACAAACATCATAACTGTTGATGATACCTGTGATTTATCTACATCACCATTTTCATATATTTTTGAAACAACATTCCCATATTGTTTTATGATATCATTCATATCTTCTAATGGTGGCTCACCACTTTTATTCAAACTTGTAACTCTTAAAACACCATAAGTATTAATTAGTTCTAATGCTTTAGAATGTTTCGGCATTCTTACAGCAATTGTTTCTTCACCTGTTTTATGTTTAAAATCAGGCGTTGTTTTCAGCACTATTGTTAAAGCACCCGGCCAAAACTTATCCATGATTTTTTTAATCTTTTTATCATAAATTGCTATATCTTTAATTTGATTAACTGAAGAAATCAAAATTGGAATTTGTTTTGATTGTTCTCTACCTTTAACTGCATATATCTTTTCTAATGCTTCTTTATCATAAAGGCAAGCAGCTAAGCCATAAACTGTATCTGTTGGTATGACGATGATTTCCCCTTTATTCATCTTCTAAAACGCCTCCAATACCAATAAAAGTCATTCTATCTTTTCCCTGAAAATCCTTTAATTGAATTAGTTTTGCATCAGGAAAATATGTTTTAGCATATGAAGCAATAAGTTCTTTTTGTTGATATCCATGTTCAAACCCAATCAATGCTTTTTCTTTTAAAAAAGGTTTAATTTCTTTTAAGATTAATTCATAAAAATCTGTGCCGTTTTTACCACCATATAATGCAACTTCTGGTTCTTTTTGAACGATATCTTCAACAATTTCATCATCTGGAATATATGGGGGATTGGATATAATAATATCAAATTTTCCATTAATATTTTCAAACCAACTGCTCAATACTGCACTTACATTTACATTTAATAATACTGCATTTTGTTTTGCAACTTCTAAAGCATCAAAACTAACATCAGAAATCATGACATCAAGATTTGTTTCTTCTTTTGCAAGAGTCACTCCAATACAGCCACTGCCTGTTCCTAAATCTAAAAGTTTTATATTTTTTTGACCAAAATATTTATCATAATAATATAATGTATTTTCGACAAGTTGTTCAGTTTCAACTCTAGGTATTAATACATGTTGATTAACAGTAAACTTATAACCAAAGAAAAAAGCATATCCTAAAATATGTTGAACTGGAATATGATTAATAATATATTGCATAGATTTATTAATAAATTCTTCTTCAAAATCAGCAGGTACTTCTTGTTTTAGATTCATATAAAATTGATGTGCATCTAATTTTGATAATTCCATCATTAATAATTTGATTGCTTCTACTTCTTTATCATTTTCTATAGCAATCTTTGATACTTTTCTTAATAAAGCGTCGTATGTCACTTTGTTTCTCCCATTAATTGACGTTTTTGAAACTCATTAATTAATTCGTCTAAAATTAGTTCTAATCTGCCTTCCATAATCACATCAAGTCGTTGAACAGTTAATCCAACACGATGATCAGTTACACGATTTTGTGGATAATTATAAGTTCTAATTTTTTCACTGCGATCACCACGACCTACCAGTAATTGACGTTCTGCTTCTTCTTTTTCTAGTTGTTCAGTTAAAAACTTATCATAAATTCTAGACTTTAACAAAGTTAAAGCCTTTTCTCTATTTTCATGTTGTGACTTACCTTCTTGACACGCTACAGCTATACCTGTAGGTATATGCGTTAAGCGTACAGCGGATTTAGTTGTATTTACTGATTGTCCACCAGGTCCACTTGAATTATATGTATCGAAGCGTATATCATTCCAATTCACATCAATTTCAATATCTTTTGCTTCAAGCATAACCAATACAGTTGCTGTTGATGTATGAATACGTCCTTGAGATTCTGTTTCAGGCACACGTTGAACTCTGTGTGTACCAGATTCATATTTTAATTTTGAATACACGTGATCGCCGGAAACCATAAATTCTATAGAAGTAAATCCACCCATAGCGCCTTCCATAGCATTTAATATCTCAATTTTCCATTTTTGTGTTTCGGCATATTTTGAATACATTCTAAATAAATCACCAGCAAAAAGATTACCTTCATCTCCGCCAGCAGCACCCTTAATTTCAACAATTACATTTTTATCATCATTTGGATCTTTAGGCAATAACAAAATTTTGAGCTCTTGTTCAGTGTGCTCAATTAATTTTTCTAATTTGTCTATTTCCAATTCAGCCATTTCAACCATATCATGATCAGATTCTTCTGCTAGCATATCTTTAAGATCTTTTAGCTCTAGATTCTTTTCTTTATAGAATCTATATGATTCAACAATTTTTTGAATTGCACTGGATTCTTTTAGTAATTTTGTCATTTCTTTAATCTCTAAAGTACCTGTAGAAAGTATCTCTTGTATTTCTTGATATCTTTTTTCGATTAATTCTAGTCTATCAAACATTTATATCACCCGATATATATTACCATATATTAATCAATTTTTCTATAGCATATCGTTTGGTATTTTTTAATATAGGTGGTATAATAAAAATGTAAAGAAAGGTGGGATATGATGAATAAATTATATCAAGAATTAAACAAGCAAGTTGCTAACTTAAGTGTGTTTTTTACTAAATTACATCATTATCATTGGTATGTAAGTGGTCCAAATTTCTATGCGCTTCACGCTAAATTTGAAGAACTTTACGATGAAATTAACGAATTGTATGATGAA
>JBAYAP010000018.1:0-13718 GCA_041669715.1 Acholeplasmataceae bacterium | reverse complement strand
TGATAATCATAAATGCATAGTAGAGGTGCGTAAAATCCTAAAAGGGTGAGTAAAAATCACTAGGTGTGCATAATTGTATCAAAGGTGTCAGGCTTTTTTTCATGCAAAACAGACATTTTTTCTTATCTTTAAAATTCTATTAGTCTTGAAGAGGTTGAATTTTATTTTTTCTCAGGACTTTTTTTTAAAAGTTAAATTTTTTAACGATTACCTAACTATTTACAAGATTATATAATTGCATAATATATTTAAAAAACTGATTTGACATAATATTTCAGCCTTTATAAGCATTTATAGACTAAAAACCCCCCTAAACCGTTAATTATAAAAAAACAATTGTAATTATAAATGCTTATAAATTTGTTAAATATTGAAATAAATATTGATATTTAAAGATATTAATGATATATTGGTCATATAATAAAACATATGTAATTTTAAGAAGGTTGGTGGAGGATAATTTATGTCTAGAACGGCAGTATTAAATAAAACACAAATAATTCAATCTGCATTTGAGATTGCTAGAGAAAAAGGTAGGAGTGCAGTTACCTTAAGAGAGTTAGGGAAAAGACTTGGAAAATCAACAGCTGCAATATACACGCAATATCCCAGTATTGATGCTATCATTTTAGATCTTATTTCTTATATTAACAAATTAGTATATGTAAGTTGTATGGAAAAAAGAACAAAAGATAAGTTTTTGAACAGCGGTATTGGATTTTTAGCGTTTGTGATGAAAAACAAAATGATATTTGGTGACTTTCTATTATCTGCTGATGAACAAAAAAATAATTCAAAGCAAAATACAAGTTTCTATGTAAATTTAATGAAACAATCTCCGATTACCAGTGTTTTGGATGATGACAGAGTGCTTAATATCTTAGAAAACATGCAGATATATACTTATGGACTTGCTACAATGATTTGTTCTGACATTAATCCAGATAACGATCTAAACTTTTATATAAATAAGTTAGAACAGGCAGGGAAATCTTTAATTGGTTATCATATGTATAGTTCTGGAAAATATGAACTTGCACTTAAAAGACTTGTTGATAAATTTGATGTTGATAAAAAAGAATATATTTAATGGGAGAAAGTATGACAAAAGCTATTGAAGTGAAAAATTTAGTTAAGAACTATGAAAATATACAAGCTGTTAAAGGTATTAGTTTCGATGTTGAAAAGAATTCATTTTTTGCATTCTTAGGACCTAATGGAGCAGGGAAATCAACAACAATTAATATTATTTCTACTTTGCTTGATTATAATAGTGGAGATGTTTTCATTTCGGGTAATAAATTAGGAAAAAATGATAATTTGATAAGAAATAAAATTGGGATTGTATTTCAAAATTCAATGTTAGACGATTTTTTAACAGTTAAAGAGAACTTGACTATTAGAGCTTCTTTTTATGGCATTGATAAAATAGGACTAGAAAAGAGAATAGATGAAATTGATGAATTTCTTGAAATTAAATCTATTTATTCACAACGTTATGGGAAACTATCTGGTGGACAAAAAAGAAAAGCAGATATCGCAAGAGCATTAATTCACTGGCCGGAAATTCTAATTTTGGATGAACCAACTACTGGGTTAGACCCTAAAAGTAGAAAAGATATTTGGGAACTTATAAATAAATTAAGAATTGCTAAAGAACTTACAATATTCTTAACAACTCATTATATGGAAGAAGTAATAGATGCAAATAAGATCGTTGTTATTGATAAAGGAGAAATTCTAGCCACAGGCAGTAGCGAAGAACTAAGGCTTAAATATTCTCATGATAGAATAAAAATAATCCCTATGAATGGACTTAAGCAAAGACTCATTGATGATCATGTCGAATTTTATGAAACAAATCAAATGATTAATATCGTTTTAGATAATTGTTTTAAAGGACTTGATTTTATTGATAAATATAAAAAATATATAAAGGAATTTGAAATTTTACGCGGTGATATGGATGATGTATTTTTAAATATTACTGGAAGAAAGTTGGTTGATTAATGTATATATTATTTAACCTTGTAAAAAGGAATGTATTAATATTTCTTAGGGATAAAGCTGCAGTGTTTTTTAGTTTTCTTTCAGTTATTATCATTATCTTATTATACATATTGTTTTTAGGCAAAATGCAAATAGATAGTCTTAGTGACTTATTAGGTAATGTTGAAGGATCATCGTGGCTTGTTGGGTCATGGATTATGGCAGGCATTCTTATTGTTTCATCGATAACAGTACCACTTGGGTCATTAGGAGAAATAATTAATGACCGTGATAATGGTAAAATTAACGATTTTTATACATCGCCTATAAATAGAAACATTTTGGCATTAAGTTACTTAATTAGTTCATGGATTATTGCATTTATGATGGTTATGATTAATTTTATAGTAGGGCAATTATATATACTTTCTACCGGTGGAGAATTATTTTCATTCTTTCAAGCCTTAAAGGTTATCTTTCTGTTTACACTTTCAATTATGTCCTTTAGTAGTTTTTTCTTTTTCATTTCTCTTTTCATGAAATCTCGAAATGCTTTTGGGTTACTTGGAACATTGGTTGGAACGTTTATAGGATTTCTAGGTGGAATATATATTCCTATAGGTGTTTTAAGTAAAAATGTTCAAAACGTAATGAATGTATTTCCTACGGCACATGTTGTCACTTTGATGAGAAGAATATATATGGATGGTGCGATAGCAAAAGTTTTTTCTAATGCTCCAATTGATGCTTATAATGACTATGCTAATGCATTTGGATTAAATGTTTATATTGGAGATTATTCTTTTAGTAGTTCAGATATGTTATTGTCTGTCATTAGCTTTGGGATTCTCTTCTTTATACTGAGTGCTTTGAAGCTATCAAAATCAAAATTATAATCAAAAATAAAGTGATGACAAAAAATATACCTTATAGTATATGAAATAAAGAAAATGGAATGGAGAATGGTAGTAATGAATATTGCGATTATAAACACAACTGACAAAATATATTTAAAAGAAGATTTTAAAGATGGAGATATCAATATTGTTAACACGAGAACGCTTTATTTGAAGGGATGCAATGGTTGCTTTGGGTGTTGGTTAGCAACACCAGGACTTTGTGTTCAAAAAGATAATATGCCTGAAATATTACAAACAATAATGAATTCAGACTTAACAATCTATATTACTGATGTTAAAGCCGGATTTATAAGCAGCGAGTTAAAGAAAGTAATTGATAAAACAATTCCTTTAATGCATCCATACTATAATGTTTTCCAAAGTGAAATGCATCATAAGTCAAGATATGACAATTTTCCTCAAATATCATTAGTTCTAATTGATGATAAAGAAATCAGTGAACCAGTTTTTGATATAATAAAAAACTGGTTCACGAGGTTGTCTTACAATAATGCCACTACTGTTAGATTTGTAATTAAAGATGATTCCATCTTAGGGAGGTTAAATAATGAAGTTAGTAATTATTAATGGGTCTCCAAGGGGTAAAGAATCAAACTCAGAGGTAATTATAAATTGGATAATGCCTCAATTGGATGAAAATATTCTTGTTGAGAAGTATTATTCATCTAAAACTATTACACATAAAGCAGCAGTAGATGCTATTGAAGACAATACAACGATGTTAGTGGTTTTCCCTCTTTACGCAGATGCAATGCCTTGGGTTACTAAGCTGTTTTTTGAAGAGTTAGACAGCATAGCTTATAAAAAAAACAACATAAAAATTTACTTTATTGTTCATAGTGGATTTGAGGGAGCAAAACATTGCAGAGTAGTCGAACAATATCTAGCTTATTTTGCTGAACATCTAGGTTTTAAATATATGGGGACGGCAATAAAGCCTGGTTCTGAAGGATTTAGATTGATCCCTGAAGAATATATAAAAGAGATTAAGAATGATTTTGTAGAATTATCAAGCGATATTACAAAAGGAGTTTCATTCAACAATATTATCCTAAAAAAATTAGCTGGTTTTGAGGTTTTATCAGAAGAGTATATAGAGCGTATTAATCAAAGTAATGGTGAAACAAAATATATTTTTGATATATTAAAACAAAATAATGTTTACGACAAGAGTTTTGATAAACCTTATCAAAGAAAAAAAAGAGACTAATTGTATTAAACTATACCTTATAAAACGGACACTCTAAAAAAAGAGACCCTACGTTTTATAGGGTTTTTACTTGATATAATATACACAAGGAAGTGATAATATGAGTGCACTGTCTCTGAAATAGGTACAGCTCTTTCTTTATTTCCTTTAACAATTTTAAAGATAACAAATCAATTTTCAATGTCCACATCGTATTTCATAAGTTCAACTGTTTCTGTAGCACGTCCTCCTGTGTTAATAATATTGATAAAATATAGGTAGGTCGACAGAAAATAGTGGCTTTATTTTTTTTGCACTAGTAGCTACTTATGTCTAAGATTTTTACAACATTGCATAAAAACATTTGTAATTATGTCGCAAAAAGTATATAATAATAGCGACAAAGGAGTGATGATATGAATAATGACAAATCACTTGCTGAAAGAATAAAGAAAGAGATTGAACAAAAAAAGCTCAATACTTTCACAGCAAAAGACTTTATTGAATTAGGGAATATAAAGACAATAAATAAAAATCTTGAAAGGATGGAGAAAAATAACGAGATAAGGCGTATTATATCGGGTGTGTACGACACTCCTGAGTATAGTACAATCTTAAAAGAATATGGAGCTCCATCTATTAATGGAGTTGCTCAAGCGTTAGCTAGAGCACACAATTGGAATATATGTCCAAGTGGTACGAGTACATTAAATTATCTTGGATTATCAACACAAGTGCCTGCACAATACATATATGTTAGTTCTGGCCCATATAAGACATATTCAATTGGGAATATTGAACTAATATTTAAACATACCAATAATCGACTGATTTATGATACGTCTGAAGATACAGCTATCTTGATTCAAGCAATCAAGGCTCTTGGCAGAGGGAATATTACGGAAATGCACAAAGATAAAATTCAAGAGAAATATGATGAATCTAAAATAAAAAGGATCTTAGAGGAATCAAAACATTCTGCTGCGTGGATCTATGAGTCAATTAGAAAGATTTTTGAGGTGTAGGCATGTATAAATTAGCCAAATTGAAAGATAAAGAACGTGAACTGATATTTAGAAACACAGCTAGCAAAATGAAAGTGAATGAAGCGATTATTGAAAAGGACTTTTGGGTTGTACTAGTACTTGATTACTTATTCAATAAATCAAAATTTAAGAAATCATTCACATTCAAAGGCGGGACCAGTTTATCAAAAGGATATTCTTTGATCAGAAGATTTTCAGAAGATATTGACTTAATACTAGATTGGACCGTTTTTGGTATTCCTGAAAATGAACCTTATGAGGATAGAAGTAATACTCAACAAAATAGATACAATCAAGAAATTAATAAGAAAGCTGCAACATTTATAAAAAACACTTTACTCGATGAAATTAAAACAGGACTAAGTGATTTGCTAGGATTTGATGTGGATATAGAATGCGATAAAACTGAGGAAAATATAATAGTCTTTAAGTATCCAAGGTTATATAGTAATGATTCAATCTTAAATACGATAAGACTTGAGTTTGGACCACTAGCAGCATTGACTCCGTCAGAAGTTATTAAAGTGAGTCCATACATCAATGATTATTACCCTAATGTTATGAATCAACCATTTGCAGAAGTTCTTACAGTGAAACCAACAAGAACGTTTTGGGAGAAAGCAACAATACTTCATCATGAGGCAAATCGTCCGAGCACATCCAAGATTCCTGACCGATATTCAAGACATTACTATGATTTGTATATGATGTCACTAGGTATGTCGTTAGATGTTCTGCTAGAAGATATTAATCTCCTTGATAAAGTGGTTGAGTTTAAAAAGAAATTTTATCCAAGAGCATGGGCAAGATATGATTTAGCTAGCAAAGGCACAATAAAACTTATTCCTGACAAGTATCGCATTGATGAACTAGAAAAAGATTATAAAGCAATGCAAGATATGTTGTTTGGTGATAAACCATCATATAATGAGATAATGAATTCTCTTAGAAAATTAGAAAAGAAAATTAACGATTAATTCAAGCATTAAATATTAATTAAATGATCGACCTAGTCTGAATCGAGTTTGGACCGTGTTAGAATGCAAATATAACTTTGCAATTATGATATGACAATAATTTACGGGATTGAGTGTAACGAATATGCAGTTTGTATTAAAATAGGTCATACAACCCATATAAGAAGCATAGATTTGATACAATTTGTACTTGTCAAGAGAAAGTAGACATGTAGTAAACTTTAATTACACCCTAGTTGAGATTTAAACTCAGTTGGGAGTTTTACATTTTAAAGCATAAGAAAAACGTTCATTGTCGTAATAATGAACATAATCTTTAATTGATTGATTTAGATCATTTGAATTACCCAAGTTAAAATCTAAGAATAATTCTTTTTTAATCCGTCGATTTAATGACTCATTAAATAAGTTCTCAGTTGGTGTACCTTCTTGGTTCATTGAGCTTTTAACGTTATAATATTTAGTAAATTCGTTGTAGCTTATCGAAGAATAAACTGAACCTTGATCGGTGTGCAAAACTATAGTTTTTGTAAGCTCTTTTTTATTATGAGATTAACATTTTAAGATAGACTAAAGATGTGAGAAGACTATGTGTTATGAGGCAAATCTCTTTCACATATCCGAAGAAAACGGAAACTATGATATTACTAATCTAAAGTATTTAGCTAACCTCTACAAGAAATTTGGATTAGAGCATGTTGAGTAATTTTATGGTTAAAATTGAAGTGCAGCATTAAATTGATAGTATATTATTTAAATGGGTGCGTAAAACACACCATCTTAAAATAAAAAGGATATCGTTTATAATTTAATATCCTTTTTTTTATATTCAAAATGATTTAAATAACATAATAAAATTAGCACTTACATCAACTTCAACAAATCCACAGGCTTTATAAACATGATATGCTGCTTTGTTGTTTGCTACAACACCTATTTCAAGTTTTTTTGCACCAAATGCTTTTAGTTTCGTGCAAGCTAAGTCTACTAAAATTTTTCCATAGCCTTTATTTTGATAACTTTTATCAATTTGTAAAAAACGTATACTAAAATCATCATATATAGGATTGATATCTAAAGTTACCATACCAATGGTAATACCTTGATCAACGAATAGATAATGTTTTATCTTAGAATCTTTATATGTATAAGCTAGACATTTAAATGTGTTAGGGACATATTTATATTGTGTTTCATCAAGTATAATATTGAATAATTCATATTTGTTATGTTTAGTTACTTCGATTAATTTAGGTTTCTTAGGTGTAAGAAAATGACTAAAAATTAAACGTTCACTATCTTGATGAAAATTTTCCCAGTATTCGTGAACAAATAAATAATCACCAATGTAATGATAACCATACGTCATGGTTAACGTTTGATTTTTAAATATTTTATAGTCTACGTTATGACTTCCAGCTCCAAATTCAAATGACCAGCATTTATTTTCATCAAAAAAGCCAATACAAACATTATCAATTGATTTTTGAGCAAATTTAAATGTTTGTTTTGAATATAATTTAAAATCTTTAAGACATTGAAGAAAAATATTTATTGAAGTGATTGGTAATTGAAAAACTTTCTTTATATCTTTTGGTATATTAATTGGGATTTGAAAATGAGTATTTGTTTGGCCATACATTAAAATATCTGTATCAACACCTATTTTGTAAGGTATATGATGTTTTATAAATATTTCATTTTCAATATAGGTTTCAATTGGGTCACTTATAATATTTTCTATTAATAATTTTAAAAGTAAAGTTTCAGAATTAGAATATTCTGCTTGTGCACCAGGTTTTCTTAATAAATCTTGGGTGTTTAAATAGGCTAAGATACTTTTATTGTCAACGGCTTGCATGGATGTGATATAGTCTTGTTTAAGTTGATCTATAGGGCTTAATGCACGATATGTATCATTGTTTAAAAGATAGCCACTAACGTAATCTAAAATTTGCGAGTTTCTATAAAGTAAATGCTTGACTTTAACAACATCTCCATGTACAAAATCTGTAAAATATGTCATCATGGGTTGTTCAATGTCAAGTAGACCTTTTTCCATAAGTTGAAGTGCAACAATTGATAATAATGACCAATTAGTTGTACTGAGTAAAAAATCCGTATTTGGATTAAATTGATCAGTATAAAAAGATAATGCATCTTCAAGATGGTCCTTCACATGAACGTAACCTTTATAATGATAAGTTTCAGCTAAATCAGTTAGTTTAAGATTGATATTATGCATATTTTCACTTCTTTCAATAAAATATATTACTATTTATAGTATAACATTGAATACATGTAAGATAAAAAGCGAAAAAAAATAACCTATTATTTTAGGTTATTTTTGGGTAACACGTTTTAAAAAGTCTATGGTTCTATCAATTTTAGGATTTGAAAAAATATCTTCAGGTGTACCTTCTTCGACAATTTTACCATCAGCCATAAAAACTACACGATCAGATACTTCTTTAGCAAAGGCCATTTCATGAGTGACTATTGCCATGGTCATACCGGCTTTTGCTAAGTCTTTCATGACGGCTAAGACTTCACCTACCATCTCTGGATCTAAGGCAGAAGTAGGCTCATCAAATAGCATGACATCAGGATTCATTGCAAGTGCTCTAGCAATAGCGATTCTTTGTTTTTGTCCGCCCGAGAGTTCTGCTGGATAGTTATACATTTTATCTTCTAAACCAACTTTACCTAAAAGTTCTTTAGCAATATTAATGGATTCAGGCTTGGTCTTATTTAATACTGTCTTAAGTGAAATTGTAATATTTTCCAATACATTTAAATGTGGGAACAAATTAAATGATTGAAACACCATACCAATTTTTTGACGCATTTGATTAAGTGATTGATCTTTATCTTCTAATAGATGACCTTCAAAGATGATATTACCTTTGGTTGGTATTTCCATAAAGTTAATACAACGCAACAATGTTGATTTACCACTACCACTAGGTCCAATAATAGAAATAACCTCACCTTTTTTAATTGAAAGACTCACATCGTTAACTGCATATAATGTTTGATTAAATATTTTTGTTAAATGATTGATTTCAATCATGTTATCGTCCATAGGCATAACGTAATCTCCTTTCAAGTAAATTCATGAGTTTAGATAGTGGAATCGTTAAAATCATATATAAAACACCAGCAACAATATAGACTTCTGTAACTTTAAATGTATTTGATTTAATGACATTAATTTGAAACATAAGTTCAGCAACGCCTAAATACATGAAAATTGAAGTCTCTTTAATAATGGTTACAAATTCATTGCCTAAAGCAGGAATTATATTGTTAATAGCTTGAGGTAAAATAATTTTAATCATGGTTTGACTTTTTGACATCCCCAAGGATCTTGCTGCTTCAGTTTGTCCTTTATCAACAGCTAAAATACCGGCACGAATGACTTCACTTACGTATGCTGATGAATTAATCACTAAAGCGACTAAGCCAGGAATAAAAGATCCCATATCAATACCTAAAAAAAGAATAAGTGGTAATTTCATCAATTGATAAATAATTAAAACTTGGACAAGCATTGGAGTACCACGAATGATTTCAACATAAGTGGTGGCAATACCTTTTAATACTTTGTTTTTAGACATCCGCATAAAAGCTGGAAACACAGCTAAACCTGCACCCAAAAGAACTGAGAGTAATGCTAAAATCAAGGTCATGAATAAACCTTGAAAAAGCATGGATAAATAATGAGGATTTAGTAAAAAATCAAAATCTAAAAAAATTGGAATCATGAATATAGTGATGAATAATAATCAACCCAAGTTTCAATTTGATCAGTAGCCTTTAATTCTGAAATGGTTTGATTGATAATGGCTAATAGTTCCGTATTACCTTTTTGAACAGCAACAGCATTACCATTATATGGTGAATATATTTCAAAACCAATAACTAAGTCTGAATATTCTGTTGAAATATAAGTTTGAGCAACAGTGACTTCAGATAATAATGCTTCAAGTTGACCATTGCTTAAAGAAGCAAATAAAGTAGCAATATCTTGAATATAAACGGCTTGTGATAAAGGCAATTGTTCTTGTAAAATATAAGATTGTAGACTACCAGTTTGAGCACCGACTCTAATTGTTGCTAAATTAATATCATCTATAGATTTATAAAGATCAATATCAGCAGCTTTAATGATGGCAACTTGATCATTTTCGCTATCTAAATAGACATCTGAAAAATCAATTTGTTCCATACGTTCAGGGGTAGGTGTGATGGCAGCAATTGAAAAATCTGCTTTACCATCTTGGATATCTGTAATAAGAAAATCAAAACCTTTATGGACAACTTTAAGATTTTTTCCAGCAGCAAAGGCAATAGCTTTAGCAATTTCAATATCAACACCAACAACAGTATTTTTACCATCAACTTCCTCAATATTTTCATAAGGCGGATAATCAGCAGATGTTTCCATCACCAAATATTCAGTAAAACTCTCATCTAATACAAATTCAAATACATTACTTGATGTATTAGAACATGCAGCAAGTGACACTAAAGATACAATTAATAATAAACTTAAAAATAATTTTTTCATTTTTTCTCCTTATATAAATAAAAAAAGTCTTTGCGCAAAGACTTTGATTAGTCAAGGGAGATCAATGTCCTTGAACAAGAAAATAAAAAAAATATCTTCTATACTCAAGGACTATGAACCTATAAGCACCAAAGATTATTCATCTCAGTATACTCAAGGACTATGTCTCTATAAGTATACTTTTATTTTAATAAAAATATACTCAAGGACTATTTCATAGCCTATCTTGGAAATCAAAGCTTATTTTGCTTTGCGTGGTTAGATAATAACACGGGTTATGTTTATAATGCAAGAAAAAGTGAAAAAAAAGTTATGAAAGCGTATTCTAAAGGCTTATTCATAATAAATATGGGTAATGATACAAAATATTTTATAAATATTCATCTACATGATAAAATATGATATATGAATACAAATGGAGGATTTATGATGGATCAAAATTTTGTGATTACTACAGATTCATGTAGTGATTTACTTGATGCACAAGTTAAAGAAATGAATATACAAGTGGTACCTCTATCAGTTGAAATAAAAGGAAAAACATATTTAAATTATCCTGATGAAAGATATTTAAAAAATGAAACTTTTTATGATGATTTGCGCAACAAAGAAGTTGCTATTACATCATTAGTTAATGTTGGTCAATTTATGGAATTTTTTGAATCTTTTTTAAAACAAGATAAAGATATATTATATATTGGATTTTCATCTGCTTTATCTGGTACAGTTCAATCAGCAAGAATCGCTGCTGAAACTTTAAAAGATATATATCCTTTACGAAAAATTATTATTGTTGATTCGCTTTCAGCATCCATGGGTTTAGGATTATTAATTTATTATGCTTATCTTGAAACTCAAAAAGGTAAATCAATTGAAGAAGTTGCCCAATGGGTTGAAGATCATAAACTTAATTTATGTCATTTATTTACAGTTGATGATTTAGGCACATTAAAAAGAGGTGGTAGATTATCTGGAGCTCAAGCTTTATTGGGATCACTTCTTAAAGTTAAGCCAGTATTACATGTCTCTGATGAGGGTAAACTTGTACCTATTAAAAAAGTAAGAGGTAGAAAAACTTCACTAGAAACATTAGTTGATATCATGAAATCATCTATTATTGAACCAGAAAATCAAGTCATATTTATTTCACATGGAGATGCTATTGAAGATGCTAAATATACTGCGGATTTAATTCAAAAAAACATTGGTGTAAAAGAATTTGTTTTTGGTTTTGTTGGTCCAGTTGTTGGTGCACATTCAGGACCAGGGACAATTGCCGTATTTTTCATGGGAAATAAGCGATAATTTAATATAAATTAAGCCATTTTTGAAATGTAAATGTTTTCAAGAAATGGCTTTTTCTATGAAAATAAAATGTAAATGGTATAATGGTATTGGAAAAATAGGATAGGAGTTAATAACAAATATGATTAGAAAAACAAAAATTGTTTGTACTGTAGGTCCATCTATCGATAACGAAATTATGATTGGAAAAATGATCGATGCTGGAATGAATGTCACAAGATTAAATTTTTCACATGCAACTCATGAAGAACACAGCGAAAGAATTGATATGATTAGAAAAGTATCAAAAGAAAAAAATAAATTCATTGGTGTGATGGCTGATACTAAAGGACCAGAAATTCGATGTGGAGAATTTGAAAATGGATTTGCAACATTTAAAAAAGGCGATATTGTAGATGTTTATAAAGAAGCTATTTTAGGAAACAACAAAAAATTCCATATTGAATGTGATGAATTATATAATGACATATCAATTGGTGATTATCTTTTAATAGATGATGGCAAAATAAAACTTAATGTGCTTGGTGTTGATAGTGGCGTAATTAAGTGTGAAATTAACAATCCTGGTGTTATTAAAACACGTAAAGGGGTTAATGTACCTAATGTAAAATTATCTATGCCATTTGTTTCTAAAAAAGATTATGATGATATTGTCTTTGTTGCTGAAAAAAATGTTGATATGATTGCATTATCCTTTGTTAGAAGAAAAGAAGATGTGTTAGAAGTTCGTGAAATATTAAATAAAGTTGGTAAACCGTATATTGAACTTATTGCTAAAATCGAAAATCAAGAAGGTGTAGATAATCTTGATTCAATTTTAGAAGTTAGTGATGGAATTATGGTTGCTCGTGGTGATTTAGGTGTTGAAGTTTCAACACAATTGGTACCTCTTTATCAAAAAAGAATTATCAAACTAGCAAATGAAAAAGGCAAACCAGTTATTACTGCTACACATATGTTAGAATCTATGATGCAATCTCCAAGACCTACACGTGCTGAAGCATCAGATGTTGCAAATGCTATTTTAGATGGTACAGATGCAATTATGTTATCAGGCGAATCAGCAGTAGGTGATTATCCAATTGAAGCAGTTCAAACAATGGATACTATTGCTAAAGCAATTGAAGACAGTATTCCATATGATAAAATTTTAGATCGTGCTATTGAAACACAACAACATACGATTAATGATGCTATTGGTATTGCAGTAAGTCATACAGCATTAACATTAGAAAGCGTCGTTGCTGTTGCTGCATTTACAGAAACTGGTGGTACAGCAAGACGTATATGTAAATTTAGACCTTCAGTGCCTATTTTAGCAATTACAGACCATATAGATACTTGTCATCATTTATCGTATTATTGGGGAGTTTTTCCGGTGTATAAGGAAGATGTCACTGATTTTACAAAATATGATAGTGCAGCAATTGAAGCTTGTAAAGCAAATGGATTTACTGCTGGACAACAAATTATTATTACTTCTGGTTGGGCACAACAACATGGTACAACAAACTCATTAAGAATCATTACCATTCCAGAATAAACGTTATAAAATAAACAAAATATTAAAAAGTAGACAAGTTAGATAAGTCTGCTTTTTTGTATATTAAGATTAGGAGTTATCTCTTAGTCTTTTATTTTTTTATAAATGGTAGTAATATAAAGGCGAAGGCGTAGTTAATTAAATTGAACTTCGAGTTCGTAAAAACTATGTATACC
>JBAYAP010000017.1:0-14355 GCA_041669715.1 Acholeplasmataceae bacterium | reverse complement strand
TTTGTCTTTAAATCTTTTATATCTTCAATTTCAAATAAGTTATTACACCAATCGTGATCAAAATTAAATACCATAGATAATTGATTGGAATCGAATCCTGCATAAGATACCGCAGAATCAATGGATGCTTGACCTCCAACTTCACCAATTGTTAAACAATCATTTGGCGAAAAAAGTTTATCGTTCATCTCTTTTAAATAGGTATGTACTTTAGGGAGATTAGAAAACTTATTCCAATCAAGTGGATATGTATCCTTTTGATTTTGTATATCAATAAATGGTGCTCTATCTAAATGCGATACCGCATCAATTCTAAAACCATCAATACCTAAATCTAACCACCATTGACCAACTTTTATTATTTGATTTCTAACTGCTGAGTTTTTCCAATTTAAATCTGGCATTTTATTAGAAAATATTTTCATAAAATAACTGTTAGACATTTGATCATACTGCCAGCAACTTCCACCAAAAAATGAACCCCAATTGGTAGGTTCTATCTTTTCCCCATCTTTAAACTTGCCATCAGCCCATATATAATAATCTCTATATGGATTATCTTTTGATTTTCTTGATTCAATAAACCATGGATGCTCATCTGATGTATGATTTAAAACATAATCCATGATTATTTTAATATCTAATGATTTGGCAATTTTTATAAGTGATTTCATATCATTTAAATTCCCAAATATTGGATTAATTTGATAAAAGTCTTTAACATCATATCCATTATCGTTCATTGGTGAATCGTAGACTGGACAAATCCATATCAAATCAATACCTAATGCTTTTAAATAAGGTAGTTTTTTAATGATACCTTGAAGGTCACCAATGCCATCAGAATTGTTGTCATAAAAGCTTTTAGGATATATTTGATAACCAATACTTTCCATCCACCATTTTTTTAACATATAGACTCCTTATATCACCATTTATATTGTAACATATATATATAAATGAAAAATAATGTGAGCGGTTTCACATTTTAAAAAAATGTCATATTGCTGTAATCTAGTATGTGATATAAAGAATATATTAATGTTTATCAATCAAGGAGTCAAAAAAAGATATTAAAGTGTGACAAACTCTTTAAAATAACTTTATAGATTTATTTACTTTAGAAAAAAAGATAATTCATGATAAAATAACGCTAGAAGCATTTACATATCTTTTGCTTCTTAAAGGAGAATGCCTTAATGAAACCAACCATTAGAGATGTCGCTAAAAAAGCAAATGTCTCTGTTTCAACCGTATCAAGAGTCATCAATCAAAAAGGTTATGTCCATGAAGATACAAAAGTATTAGTCAATAAAATCATTGAAGATCTTGGATTTATTCCAAATCAACTTGCAAGAAGTTTAACAACTCGAAGTTCTAAAATTGTTGGTGTCATCGTGCCTCATATTGGCCCAAGTTTTTATGGCGAACTACTAGAAGGCATAGAATCACAAGCTGCTGCTTATGGCTATAAAATCATGTTTTGCCATACTCAAGATGATCCTGAACGTGAATTAGAATATTTAAAATTTTTTGAACAATATAATATTGAAGGTTTGATTATTGCATCAAATTTTTCTAATACCGATAAATTGGCTGATTTAAAGATTCCCGTCATTACTGTTGATCATATTCTTGATGAAAACATTCCATCAATTACATCTAATAATATTAAAGGTGGAGAACTTGCAGCTCAAAAATTAATTGATGGTGGTGCAAAAAATATTTTAATGTTTAGAGGCCCATCCTTCTTAATAACAACAATGGAAAGAACCATAGGATTTCTAAATGTTTTAAAACCTAATAAAATATTTGCTGATATTTATGATTTTGATTTAGTATCTCCTGATACAAAATTACTTGAAGAAATTTTAAGAAATAATCCTCAGGTTGATGGTGTCTTTGCTTTTTCAGATATATTGGCAATCACTGCTCTTCACATATTACAAAAAATTGGTAAACGTGTTCCTGAAGATGTTCAAGTCATCGGTTATGATGATACGCCATTTAGTAAATGGTCCACACCTTCAATTACAACCATTCATCAATCTATAAAATTTATGGGTCAACAATCATTTGTGAACTTAAATCGTCTTATCCGTGGAGTCGATGTTGAAAGTTTACATGATATCATTGATGTAAAACTAATTGAAAGAAAATCAACAAAAAAGGAGTAAGAAATTCTTACTCCTATTTTTTATACAAAAATATCATACCTGAAAGTGGTCCTAATTTAGGTTTAATAATATACTTAAATTCACCTTTTTGATGTTTTATAGTATATAGTTGTTTACCATTAAATTGATTACTACCATCATATATATCTTTATCACTATTTAATATTTCTTCATAACGACCAGCTCTTGGTACACCAACTTCATAAGTTTGATGAACATTGGGTGTCATATTTAATACAATCACTAAAATTTCATGATCACTATATCTCATATAGGCAAAAACACTTTGTGCTTCATCATTAACAACACTCCATTTAAAGCCTTTAGGATCATGATCATATTGGAAAAGTGCTGGATGATATCTATAAACTCTTGCTAAATCTTTAAAGAATCTATTTTGTTTTTGATGTGCTTCTATTTCAAACAAATGCCAATCAATTTCTTTTTTAAATGCCCATTCGCTAAATTGTGCAAATTCTTGTCCCATAAATAATAGTTTTTTGCCCGGATGTGTCATCCAAAGCGTTAATAAAAGGCGCCAATTTGCAAGTTTTTGAAAATAATCTCCTGGCATTTTATTAACTAAGCTACCTTTCATATGGACAACTTCGTCATGTGAAAAAGGTAAAATATATTGTTCGGAAAATGCATAGACTAAACCAAATGTAATTTTATTATGATAATATTTTCGATTGATTGGATCTTCTTTAAAATAACTTAAAACATCATTCATAAATCCCATATTCCATTTATAGTTAAAGCCGATGCCACCATCATAGGTTGCATGTGTAACTTTCGGATAAGATGTAGAATCTTCTGCCATAAATAAGAAACGATCATCTTTGCCAAATAAATGTGCTGATAATTGCTTTAAAAAATTAATAGCATCTTGATTCACACCTTCATTTGAATTTCCTAAATAATAAATAAGATTTGATACCGCATCGATACGATATCCATCAACATGAAAATAATTTATCCAATAAGTTAACGCTGAAAGCATAAAGCTTTTAGTAATACCTTTACTAAAATCTAAATTATTAGTTCCCCAAACAACATTTTCTCGATGATGTTTATCATTAAATTCATAAAGCGGTGTACCATCAAAATATGAAATACCATGTGCATCTTTACAAATATGTCCTAATACCCAATCGATAATGACACCAATACCTGCTTGATGCAAGCAGTCTATAAGATACATTAAATCCTTAGGAGAACCATATCTTGAATTTGTTGCAAAAAATCCTGTGCCTTGATATCCCCATGAATCATCTAATGGATATTCATAAATTGGTAAAAATTCAACATGCGTAAATCCTTGATCATGAATATAAGCAATTAATTCATCTACAATTAAATTAAATTTTTTAAAATTACCATTGTCTTTTCGCCAAGATCCAAAATGCATTTCATAAATAAGCAGTGGTTCTTGATATGGCTTTTTCTTTGTATAAAACCACGTTTGATCATGCCAATCATAAGCATTTACTTCACAAACTTTAGATGCAGTCCCCGGTCTTAATTCAGCATAATAAGCAAATGGATCAGCTTTATAAAGTATTTGGTTTTGATTTGTATGAATTTCATACTTATATAATGCATATTCATGATTGCCTGGAATCGTAATCTCAAAAAATCCATGATGCGAGATTTTAGTTAAGACATGTTTCCATCCTTCATACTGATTAAAGTCAGATACCAATCTGACTTCTTTTGCATTAGGTGCATAAACTCTAAACGTTGTTGAAATAATTTGATGATTGTCATCATAGTTAATATGTGAACCTAAATACTCATATAACTTTGAAAGTGTACCATTAAAAAAACTTTGAAGCATTTGTTCATCAATATTTTTCATATGTACCCCTCCTTTTTATTTTTTAATATGAATAATATAAATACCTGGTTGATCTACATAAATAAATTTATCTTCTGTTAATGCCTTTTGTGAAGGAAAAATAAGTTTACCCTGTTCTAATGGTAATTTTTCTAAATCATAATAATTTTTAATATAGTGTATAAGTACTTCTTTTTCATCTTCTAAAACGTATTTAAGCAATTTACCTTGTTTTTCGATATTAACTTTACTTTCATCATACACTGGTAATCTATATAATTTATATTTTTTTCTAATTTTTAAAAGTTTAGAAAGTTGCTTAACGCCAAATTCAAAAGGTCGCCATAAGATTTTATTGATTTCATCTGGCGCATTATATGAATTTTCAACACCTTTTTTACTTCGATAAAACTCTTGACCTGCATGATAAAATGGAACCCCTTGTGAAATCGCAATTAAATGGTTTGCTAAATCTTGTGCTACTTTAAAATCAGGCAATTCAAATCCATGATTTTTTATCATTCTATCATAAAATGTTAAATTATCATGACATTCAACATAATTAATACTTTGTGTGGGATATGTAAATAAATGCTTTGATCCTGTCATGATTTTCATCATTGCTTGTTGTTGATTACCACCCATCGCAAATCCAATTTCATTAGAATAAAGTTCGCCCTTTAATGTATTTCTAAAAGAATCATTATAATGCGCATAATATGTAAAATCATGTTGATGATTAATATTTGATCTTAAACGAGCAGGTACAGCATTATCAATATTCCATCCTTCACCATATAGCATAATATAAGGATTTATTTTTTTTAATTCTTGTTCAATTAAATGCATTGTATCTAAATCAAGTAATCCCATAAGATCAAATCTAAATCCATCGATTTGAAAAACTTGTGCCCAATGTTTTAGACTATCAACAATCAATCTTCTTACCATATAATGTCTTGTTTCTATGTCATTACCACAATAAGAATTATCTGTCATTTGATTATTTTTATCATGTCGATAAAAATAACCGGGAACTAAATCATCATATGGAAAAGTATAATACTTAAACACATGATTATATACAACATCCATATTTATACCAATTTTATGACAATGCGCATCATCAATCACTTTTTTAAAGCTATTGATACGATCATATGGGTCATTAGGGTTTTTGCTAAACCATCCTTCTAAAACAAAATATTGACTTGGATTATAGCCCCAATTATAAAGTTTATCTTTATGGATATCATCTACTGCTTCAAAATCAAAAATAGGCAACAATTGTAAATGTGTCATACCTAATCTTTTTATATAATCAACAACTGAACCGTTTAATTGCTTGCTTCGCTCAATTAAACCATCAAAAGTACCTTTGTTTTCAACGTCTAGTGTGATTGTAAGATCTCTAACGTGGCCTTCATAAATCACTGCATCTGTATAATGTTTCACTTTAATTGGCGTTTGTTTTAATTGTATTGTTTTATTCCAATTAATAATAATATTACCAAATGTAGTTGCTGCATCAGCATAAGGATCTTGGACATCTTTAAACGTGTCATAAAGTCTAACTTGATAATAATAGGTTTTACCTTCAAAATCACCATCAACGGTTGTTTTCCATATAGGTTCTTCATAAGTCATTTCATAAGATTTATTATCAATAAAAACACGCACTTGTTTTGCAACTGGTGTAAACAAATAAAATGAAGTTTGATTTAGAGTATAACGATAGCCTAAAGGCCCATCATAACGATATTTTTTATCAAATGCATCCGTTAATGTCACTAATCCGATTTCTAACAAATAACGTATTTGATTAATTAATATATAAGCATTTTCTTGTAAATTTATATCTTTTTCAGTTATAAAATATTGATTTATACCTTCATTTTTAAGCCATGAAACATGATTGTTATCTAAAACAATGGTATCAATATATTCATTTGACTCAATTCGAAGCAATTTTAAATCATCGATAAAGATTCTCATAAGGTGTTTTCCTTTGTAATTTTAAAGATTATAGGTTCATTATCTAATAAAATTGTTTTGTTTTTAATACTAATTTCTTTTTGATTAAATATGTTTATTACATGACAATCATCTAATGGCAAAGCTACTTCTTCTTTATTTTCAAGATTAAAAATGCCATACAATGTATGTTCATCTCTTTGATATGAAATCATAACAACACCATTAAAATTTTTAATATTAAAATGGCCATCTTTAAATAAATCATCTTTCTTAATTTGAGCAAGATTTGAAATGATAGATTCAACTGAAAGTTGTTTATTCCAAATAATTAAATCATCCTCAAATAATGAAGGTTCATGTGTTGCTTGATGTTCCATACCCGCATATATCAAAGGTGTTCCTTTAAGAAAAAATTCTAAAGCAAGCATTTGAATAAATTTAGATTGATCTTTTACTTTACTTCTTAAACGTTTTTGATCATGATTTTCAAAGCTTCTTAATTTTATGTAATTGCTTGGATAAATCATTTCTTGATTTTTAATGGCATCAATCCAAAAATCTAATTTTGAACTGTCTTGTAAATATAGATCCATATATTCAAATATATCATAATCATAGCATATATCAAAAGCTTGATACATTTCGCCATCAGAATAGCACTCATAATCTTTATCTCTTAAATATTTAATAAATCCTGGTTGGACCGATTCAGTTAACCAAATAAAATCTTTTTTAATTGTTTCAATTTTAGATCTTGCTTGTATCCAAAAATCTAAAGGTATTAATGGCGCAACATCACATCTAAAACCATCAACTTTTTTAGCCCAATACATCAACATATCAGTCATATATGTCCATACCGCTTTATTTGAATAATCAAGGTCTGTTATATCGCTCCAATCACCCACACGGTTTGCAAAATGACCTTTTTCATCATGATAAAACCAATCAGGATGCTCTTGTGTCAGCTTAGAATCTCTTGATGTATGATTAATCACAATATCCATCATCACCTTTAAACCGAGCTTATGCGCTTTTTTAATTAAAGTTTCAAAGTCTTCTAGATTCCCATATTCAAGATTAATATCATCATAATCTTTTATTGCATATGGGCTTCCCTTCGTGCCTTTACGGGCTTTTAAGCCAATTGGATGAATAGGTAATAAATAGATGATATCGACACCTAAATCTTTAATGCGTTCTAAATCATCTATTAAACCTTCAAAATTTTGTTTATTAGAATATTGACGCAGAAAAACTTGATAAATCGTCATTTGACGTATATCAAGTTTTGTGTTTTTTGCCATCTTTATTGACTCCTTTATCTTTAACTACTTATATTTTTACTTATAAATCTTAGATAAATGCCAAATATCTTTATTATAATTTTCAATGGTTCTATCTGATGTAAAGAATCCTGAATGGGCAATATTCATAATAGATTTTTTAAGCCATCCCTTTTCATCTTTATATGCAGCATTCGCAATTTCATGAGCTTTAACATAACTATCAAAATCTTTTAATACAAAGAAATAATCATAATTTAATAAGTTATCTTTTATAAGATTAAAATAATTAGGATCACTATTTAAAGTACTCATAAAATCAAATACTTTAATTAATCTTGAATCATTTTCATAAATAACTCTTGGTTGATAATTTTTAGCTTGATAAAGTTTATTAACCTCATCAGATGTCATACCAAAAATAATTTCATTTTCAATACCAGCTTCTTTAACAATTTCTACGTTTGCCCCATCCATAGTTCCAATCGTAATTGCTCCATTCATCATAAATTTCATATTTCCTGTGCCACTTGCTTCTTTAGATGCTGTTGAAATTTGTTCAGATAGATCAGCTGCAGGCATAATATATTCCGCATAAGTCACATTATAATTTTCAACAAAAACAACTTTTAATAATTCATTAGTATCAGAATCTTGATTAACAACATCAGCTACTGAACCAATTAATTCAATAATCATTTTTGCCATATAATAACTAGGTGCTGCTTTTGCACCAAATATAAATGAATGTGGCGCATAATTGTCTTTAAATGTTTGATCACTTTTTAATCTTTGATATACATAAATAATATGTAGAATATTCATTAATTGTCTTTTGTATTCATGTAGACGTTTTACTTGAATGTCAAATATTGAATTTACATTAAGCTTAACACCTTCTAATTCTAAAATACGATCAGCTAATGCTTGTTTTTTAGCAAGTTTCATCGCTTTAATTTTTAATTGCGTGTCAGCGTCATCTTTAAATTGATCAAGTAGTTCTAATTTAGATAAATCATGGCGCCAATCTATTTTAATCTTATCATCTAAAATAGAAACTAATTCCTTATTCGTATGAATTAACCAACGACGATGAGTAATACCATTAGTTTTATTATTGAATTTTTCAGGATACATCTTATAGAAATCTTTCATTTCTATTTTTTTAAGTATTTCTGTATGTAATGCCGCAACACCATTAACACTAAAAGCTCCATAAATACAAATATGTGCCATGCGTACTTGATGATTACCTAAAATCGCCATATGTGCTATTTGATTTTGAGTAAATATATGTTTTTGTTTTAAATCATATAAAAAACGACGATCAAATTCTTGAACAAGTTCATAAATTCTTGGTAATAATTTTTTAAAAATATCAATATCCCATTTTTCTAAAGCTTCCGATAAAATCGTATGATTAGTAAATGCACAAGCATGTGTTGTAATATACCACGCTTCATCGTAAGGCAATCCTTCTTGATCCATAAGTATTCTCATAAGTTCTGGAATAATTAATGTTGGATGTGTATCGTTAATTTGAAATGCATAGTATTCATGCAGTTTTCTAATATCGCGACCATTTCTCTTATGTTCATTAATCACTGACATAATACCCGCAGCACTAAATAAATAAGATTGTTGTAGACGCAATGTTTTACCTTCAACAGTAGAATCATCTGGATATAACTTATCATCAATACGATCAACCATATCTAAATATCCTTGATCTTGTTGATCTTGAAGATCTGATGGCTCTGATGCCCATAATCTAAGTGATGTTACAACATCATTTTGATCCCCTACAATTTTAACGTCATAAGGTACAGCTTTTACCCATGTAGGCTTTATTAATTTTGTACGTTCAACATAACCAAAAAACGGAATATCAACAGCTTCATCTTCTTTTTTAGTTTCCCAAACAAAAGGTTGTTCTAACCAAGCATCAGCATGTTCAACTTGTTTATGATTTTTAATTTCTTGTGTAAAAAAACCATATTGGTATCTTAAACTATTGCCGTATAACGGTAAAGCCACAGATGCTGCTGAATCTAAAAAACATGCAGCAAGTCGTCCTAAACCACCATTACCTAAACCAGCATCAACTTCACTGTGTTCAACAGCATTTAAGTCAATATCTAAATCCTTAAAAGCTTCTTTAACAACATCGTAATGTCCACTGTTTTGAAGATTATTGGTAATTAATCTACCCATAAGAAATTCCATTGAAAAATATATAGTTTTTTTTAATTGATGTTCTTTAACATATGCATTTGTTTTTTCATAATTTTCTATTAATTGACGATCTAATAAAGTAGCTAAAACATAATATTTTTCATAGACTGAACTGGTTGCTACTGTTTTATCAAATTGATTTTTTAATTCGTTTATATATACTTCTTTAAATAGTTCTTTATTTTGAAATAATTTATTTGTCATCTTATAAACTCCTCACATTTTTAGTCAATTATATTTTAACATGAAAGTTGTTATTTTCCTGTATGCTACCGTTTTCATTTTACCTTTTATTAAAAAAAGAGCACATCTATTAGATGCACTCTTATTTTAATACATTATTGTGTGAAATTAACGATTATTTTTCGATTAAAGCCATACCTTTAGAACCGTCAAATAATACAAATACTAGGTAATAAGTACCAGCTTCTAAAGCTACTGGATTGTCATTCCAATTACCAGCGCCATCTACTGCTGTTTCAACAAATGCTGGAACATATAGAGTATCTGGAGTTAAATTAGTGACTTTTCCACTTTCAGGACTTTGTGCCCAATAATTAGGAACTTCTGAATCAACATCTGTTTGAATAACTTTAACAGTTAAGTTACCGTCAAGAACAGTTTCTACACCATCAATTGTATAAGGTACATTCCAACCAGCTGCTTCAGATGGTAATACAACTTCAAGAATATAAATAGCTTCTGCGCCTTTAGTATCTTTAACAATTGAATCTATTCTTTCATCATTACGAGCAATAGCTTCCATCATGTATGCATCATCTGCTGTTGCTTTGTCCCAACTAGCAAAGTTACCAGTTCCATAATAATCATGATCTGCATCTTCTAAAACTTCTCCACTAACACAACTAGCAAGTGTAAATGTTAATGTTAATACTACAAATAAACCAAGAATTTTCTTCATTTTTTTCTCCTTTTATTATTATTTCTTTCTTATAAGCGCTTTCATTCTACCACTTATAAGTTATACGTTCAATCATTTTTCCGTGATTTCATGTGTGGTACCGTTATTATTTTAATATCACACTTGTCAATCCATCAATTGTAAGCATTTGTCCATCTAAAGTTGCTTCACCCATACCAACGTAAGCTCTGATTGTTTCAAAATCAAGATTCGTATAATCTGCTAAATTGATTGTAATAGCATTTCCACTTGTATTATGAAGCACCATCACAGATGAATTTTCATAAGTAGAAATAAAGCCACCTATTGAAAATAAACTACTAAAATCTAAATATGTATATGTGCCTCGAGCAATTTCTGGATTTGCATGTCTAATCATAATCAATTTTTTATAATGATTATATAAACTTGACTCATCATCTAATTGATCTTTAACTGTACCATTAGTTTGTTTATCAATACTATAAGTTGACCCTATAGGATCTTCAACACTATCTTTATCGCCCCACAACATTGCTAAACGGCGATTAGCATCTGTATTTTCAGTTGAACGACTGCCTTTCATACCAATTTCTTCACCATAATATATAAATGGCGTTCCATAACTAAGTATATAAAGGTTTGCTGCCATTTGCATACGATAATCATCAACGCTTAAATATCCAGCTGCCCGATTCATATCATGATTAGAAATAAATGGCTGTAAAATTGCTTGTTCATTTACTGCTTCTACACGACTTCGATAACTTATAATATATTGTACAAAACTATCGACTGAATATGTAGCATTTGCTGTTAATGACACTTCGCCTGATGATTGTGCCATACCAAAATCAAAGTTACTAAAACTTTCATAATATTCGATTATTTCATTGTCTGACGACCAAGTTTCACCAACAATATATGCATCTTCATTAATCTTTTCGGCTTCACTTGAAAACCAATTCCAAAAAGCTATATTTTTAGTATCATCACCATAATAAACATATTTAGTAGCATCTAATCTAAACCCATCGACACCTAAATCAAACCAAAATGTCATGATATCAACAATCTCATCTAAAACATCTTGATTATCCATATTTAACTCTGGCATTGTACTTGAAAAATTGCCTTCATAGTATAAATCGCCTGCAAATTCATAATACGTATGTCCACTTAGTTTTTCTTCATCAGTAACCAATGTATAGTAATCAATATACTTATTATCTAAATCGCCATCTTCAACTGCTTGTTTGGCTTCTCTAAACCAATCATTATATATAGATGTGTGATTTAACACAAGATCAATAATGACATTAATACCACGATCATGTGCTTCTTTAGTTAATGTTTCAAAATCTTCTAATGTACCATAGTCACTATCAACACTGTAATAATCAATAACATCATATTTATGATAACTTGGTGAATCCATAATTGGCATTAGCCAAATACCGGTAATACCTAAACTTTCACCAGAATCAGGTTCACCATCATTTAAATAATCCAGACGATTAATAACACCTTGTAAATCACCAATACCATCTTTGTTGCTGTCAGAAAAGGCACCAACAAATATTTCATAATATTCTCGGTAATTATCATCAATGTTTTGTGATAAAAGTAAATCATCTTCAATAATATATTCTTTTGTACATGATGATAAGCCCATGATTAATCCTAGAAAAATAATCGCTAGAAATATTTTTTTCATAGTTTAACCTTTAACGGCGCCAGCTGTGACACCTTCAACATAATATCTTTGCATTGACATAAATAATATAACAATTGGTACTGCAATCATTAATGAACCTGCAGCAAACATTGTAAATACATTTGAATCCACATGTTCTCCATATAACATTAAATATAAGCCGGCGGCAACTGTTAACTTCTCGGTATTTGCTTCACCGATAATCACCCTGGCAAATATGAAATCCATCCATGGACCTGTAAAAGATAATAATGCTGTATATACAATAATCGGCTTACTTAAAGGTAAAATAATTTTATTAAAAATTTGTAGGTTTGTCGCACCATCAAGTCTTGCTGATTCAACAAGTGAATTTGGAATAATATCAAAAAATCCCTTAGCCACATAGAAACCTAAACCTGCTCCAGCCGAGTAAACCAATATTAACGCAAACAACGTTTGTGTTAAATTAAAAGCTTTTAAAATATAATAAATTGCAATCATTGACATAAATCCAGGAAATAATCCCAAGATAATCGCAATATTTAAGAACGGTTTTCTCATTCTAAATTTTAATTTACTCATTACATAAGCAACAGATAATACCAATAATGTTGATAAAACCAATGTTGTTACGGAAACAAGTAACGTATTAGAAAACCATCTTAAAAAATATGTTTCAGAAAATAAATTTAAAAAATTGTCAAAACCAAGCGATGTTGGTACATAATTCGATACAACTGTACCAATAAGCTCACCTTGATTATTACGTTCAGTTCTAAACGCACTTAATACAATCCATAAGATTGGATATAACCAAACCAACGATAATAGTGTTAGAAGAACATGTGAGAGTACGGTTGAAACTTTTTCTTTTGTCTTTTGACTTGCTGTATGCTTTTCATTTTTAACATTAGTAGCTGTCATTGGAAAGTTTCCTCCTCTCTATAGGCTTTACTTCTACGATAAGTAAGAAGTGTACCTGTAGCGATGATAATAAATGTAAATATTGCAATTACTGAACCCATATTATATTCATTTTCATCAATGGTTAATTTATATAACCATGTAACTAATAAATCAGTAGATCCTGCGCTATAACCAGTCACAGAAGGCCCACCACCTGATAATAAGTAAATAATATTAAAACTTGTAATATTACCCACAAATGAAGTAATCAAATAAGGCGTTGTTACGAATATGACATAAGGCATTGTAATTTTAAAGAATAATTGTCGCTTGTTTGCTCCATCAACAATCGCTGCTTCATATAAATCAGCAGGTATGTTCATTAAAATACCCATAGTCATTAACATTGTGTAAGGAATACCAACCCATAAGTTAATAAATAATACGGTTGCTCTTGCGGTCATTGGTGCTGCATCTTCACTTAAAAATGCAAATGAATCATGTAAAATACCAATTTGCTGCAACATGTTATTAACAGGTCCATATTCGGATAATAAATTTCTCATTGCCAATAACGAAATAAATTGAGGAATAGCAATTGTCATAATAAATACTGTTCGCCATAATTTTTTAAGTCTAACTGTCTTTTTATTAATCAAAGTTCCTAATAAAATACCTAAAAAATAATTTGAAAAAGTTGCAATAACAGCCCAAACAAGCGTCCAAGTAAGTACTGGAATAAATCTTGTTCCAACTTCACCTTCACCTCTTAAAACTGAAACAAAGTTATCAAATCCAACCCATTCAAATAACGATGCCCCTGCTGTAATTGTTGAATCATAATTTGTAAAAGCAATTAATATCATGAATATCGTCGGCAATACTGTAAATGTAATGATCCCAATAATTGCAGGCGTTAACATTAAAATATGAAACTTACTATCAGTAAGTTCATGAATGTCTTCTCTAATACTTCTAGGCTTTAAGCCTTTAGCAATTCGTTCATCATTAAAAACCGAACTTTTAATATTTGATAAGTACGCAGCAATAAACATTGAGATTAACCCAAAAGTTAAAACGCCAAATAACAACATCAACATTGAATTATCAGCTGCTGTAAAAATGTCGCCTTCTACAGTCCCTAAAGTAATTAAATTGGCTAATGCTTTAAATCCAATAGGTGTACTGTTTACTTCTGGTGAAGCAATAAGCACATAAAGGAATGCAATTTGCAAAAATAAGAATATTAAACCTTTATATATTTGTTTTCTTGCTAGATTACCGTAGCCCATAATGATATGTGAAATCTTTGTAGGTGTTGAGCCTTCTTTGAA
>JBAYAP010000016.1:0-14646 GCA_041669715.1 Acholeplasmataceae bacterium | reverse complement strand
CCGCTTTTTCCTTTAATTATATAAAAACCTTGATCTTCAAAGGTCATATTGATATTTTTTAAAACTGTTATATCTTCATATGTTTTAGTTATTTTATTTACATATAACATATTACACCTCATCGACATTATTATTAATTTCTGGATTACGAATTCAGAATATAATAATTAACTAAATTGGTTAGTGTTTATATTTACTTGTTGAGTAAGTAGCAAACTACCATCATAATAATTATTCCATAACCAACCATCATAAAAAAAATTAACATATAATGAAATCGAATAATCAAAACTAGTGATTTCATTGTTATTAACCAAAAAAATTACAGCATATTGAAGATTTGTTGATGATTCAAGAAAATCCACATCTTCTCTACCTGGATCTATATAATCATATTCAACTTTAAATCTTCTGTTTTCAGTATCCCAACTATATATTTTTTCTCTATAGCCAGCAACTGATAAATCCCAAACACTATTAGTCTTCGTTCTGCCAAAAGATCCAGTAACACCACCCTCAGGTAATGTTCCTTGAAATCCAATAGATAGCCCACCACCAATATTTGTACTTACTGTAGTGGATGAATTTGTGCTCAATGGCCCTCCCTCAACTAAAAACCCATCAGTTGTTTGAATAGACACTTTAAGCAATTCTGATTTTGCTCTGTAATCATCTGTACTATTATTTGGATTCATATAAAAAGTTCCTAAAATTGCAAAATAAGTATTGTTTTCTACTTCATCAGTTGCTTTTAAAAATTTAAAACTATATTCAACGTTTGGATCAGCATTTTTTTCCATATTAGCTTTCCTAGTTTTATTAGTTGTATGTATCGTTAAATCATCAAACATCTGAGGAGATGCATAATAATTAACTAATTCCCATTCCACAGGGTAACTAAAATCTGTTATGCTATTTTCTGCTAAAACAGAAATAGAAAAAAAGCCCATTACACAAAACAACAACATTAAAAAAATATAAATTTTTTTCATTTGTTCCCTCCACAAATTCGTAATCCATTACTTTTATTATAGCAGAATTATATTTTATTCAATAGTCAAAAAAAGATTTCTTTCCAAAAACACTACAATAAAAAACTTGTAAAATCTACTATAAGAAAAACATATTAGTTTTGGTATTATTATTTCATTTGTTCTAAAAATGCATCAAAAACAAATTTAGTTACTTTTGCATCATCAAATGCATCATGTATTTGTAAATCATTTGATTCGTAATATGTTTTATACGCTTTAAACAATCCAAGATCATCTTTTAAATTATAATAATCTTTATGAAGTTTTAATAAATCAATAAAATCATTTACATCTGTTAATGCTTCTTTTTGATGAACTGCATAAGAATCATTTAATGCCGTAATATCATTTTTACCCCAAACGACTAATTTAGGTTGATATTTATGAATGATATGTTTTAATTTTTTATAAAATATTTTATAATCTATAGCGTTTTTTTCAAAGTTTTCATTTTCTATTTTTAAAAACTTCAAAGTTCTTTTACTTAATGTATCTGTTAATTTAGGTTTAATATAATAACCATCTTTAACTAAAATCTTTGATTGTGCTTTTGCTAACACATAGCCAACCTGAATAATTTCTGATGTAAATTTTCTTTGTTGATAGCCTGGCATTGTCATTTCAAAATCAATAAATAAATAATATTCATAATTTCCTAAAACATTTCTCATCTCAGCTCTTAAAGCCTCTAAATCATAATAGACATGTTTTGGATACATCGATTCTATTTTATGAAAAAATGCGACTTGATAAAGCCATTGATTATTAATTTTTTTTCGTTTACCTGTTACTTCAAAATCAACAACAATACCTTTTTCTAAATAATCAAAAAAAGTTTTTGCTAATTTTTTTGTTAAATAAAACCCTAATTTTCTACCTTCAATAATACTATAGAAAACACTATTTTCTCCATCCACACTATCAATTATTTTTTTCATGGTCTACCTCTTTTAATGCATCAATCACTTCATCAGGTAAACCTAATGCTTTTAAAGTTTCATTCGATGCTTTCTTTATATCTTCTATACTACTAAAATTTGTAAGTAATGATTTTTTACGTTTAGGTCCAATACCTTTAATATCATCTAAAAATGATTTTTGTGCTTCCTTTTGTCTTGTACTGCGATGAAATGTAATTGCAAATCGATGAACTTCTTCAGAAAGCTCAAGCAAAAATTTATATAAATCACTATGTTTTAATAACATAACAACTTCATTTTGATAAACAATTGCTTCTAATTGATGTCTGTTATTTTTCTTTAATCCTGCAACTTTTATATCAATATTTAACGCTTGTAGTGTTTCTATTGCTGCATTGACTTGACCTTTACCACCATCAATTAAAATTAAATCAGGTATCGTTTGATTTTCCATCAATAACTTTTGATACCTGCGATAAGTCACTTCTTTCATTGCTTGATAATCATCATTACTGGTTGTTTTTAAATGGTATTTACGATAGCTCTTTTTTTCAAATGACAACTGATCATAGACAATCATCGCTGAAATAGGTGCTGTTCCAAATAATTGTGCATTATCAAAAACTTCAATGCGGTTTATTTGTTGATTCATCATGATTGATAATTCTTCTAACGCGTTTTGTTTCTTTTCATCTTTATGTCGATATAACATATTATAGTGCTCTAAATCATATGTTGCATTTTTAACAGCTAGATCAACCATTTTCTTTTTATCACCAATTTTAGGTATCATAATAGAGTTACCTAAATTAAGTATTGCTTCTTCTGTATCAAATGCATCACTTAACAGAATCTCATCAACTTTATCATGTTCATAATATTGATCTAAATAGTTATAAATTGCTTCCATGTATTCACCTACATATGAGAAAACAATTTGATGCTGATCAATCATTTTGCCTTGTCTAATCATTAATATTTGAATTGCAACGTCTTCTAGTGAATAAGCAAATCCAATAATATCACGATCTTTATTGTCATTTAAATTAATAATTTGTTTTTCTGTTGTATCTTGAATATGCTTAATCATATCACGATATTCCCCAGCTTTTTCAAATTGCATAAAATCACTGGCTTTTTTCATTTCATCTTGTAATTTTTCAAGCACTTCTTTCGTGTCACCTTTTAAAAATTTAATAACTTTTTCAACATCTTCATCATAAACCACATCTGGATTTATACATGGGGCTAAGCATTGTCCAATATGAAAATATAAACATGCCTTTTTAGGTAATTTATCACATTTTCTAAATGGATAAATATGATTTAATAAACGTACGGTTTCTCTTGCTGCATAGACATTAGGAAATGGCCCAAACAATCGACCTTTGGGTTTCTTTTTTCTAACGATTTGCAGTTTAGGATATTTTTCTATAGTTAACTCAATATATGGATAAGTTTTATCATCGATTAAACGAATATTATATTTAGGTGTATATTGCTTAATTAAATTCATTTCTAAAATAAGTGATTCATGTTCTGTTCTTGTCATCACATATGAAAAATCCACGATTTCAGAAACTAGTTTCGTGGTTTTTGTATTGTGAGCCCCAGTAAAATAACTTTTGACTCTATTTTTAAGGTTTTTGGCTTTACCAACATAAATAATTTGATCTTGTTTATCTTTCATTAAATAACAGCCAGGATCTGTTGGCAATGACGCTAATTTATCTTTTAATTGCAAATTTAATCACCATATATATTGTAACATATGCATAAAAAAAAAGCGATGTCCGCTTTTTATGATTCAAATTCAACTTGAACATTACCATTAATAATTTCTTCTAGTGCAATACCAATGCTTTTTACACACTTTGCATTTTCAACTGTTAAGTTTTCTTCTTCAATAATACGAGCAACTTTACTTGCTGTATAAACTAATTTATATTTAGAATCTATTTTACTCAATAATTTATCTATTGAAGGATAACGCATTCCATCTGTATTTTTTTCCATGTTTTATTTTTCTCCCATCATCTTTAAATAGTTATGAATAGATCTTTCTGTTTTAGCATGTTCAGCACGAATGATTGCCATAATACGATCTGCTGCATTATTAACTTCATCATTAACAACAATATAATCATATTTATGTGCTAATAAAAATTCAGATTCCGCTTTTTGCATACGTTGATTTACTAAATCAACATCTTCTGTGCCTCTGTTCATAAGTCTATTATACAACGCTTTACGTCCAGGTGGTACTAAAAAGATAAAAACCGCATCTTTAACTTGTTCTCTAACCTTTAAAGCACCTCTAACTTCAATTTCCAAAACAACTTCTTTTCCTAAATCAAGTTGTTCTTCGACTTTATCCCGAGGTGTTCCATAGTAATTTCCAACAAATTCTGCCCATTCTAAAAATTTATTTTCTTCAATTCGCTTTAAAAATGTTTCTTTACTAACGAAATAATAATCAACACCATCAACTTCTCCTGGTCTCGGAGGTCTCGTGGTCATTGATACAGAATATACTAGGTCATGATTTTTCATTTGGAATAATGCGCGACGAACAGTCCCTTTTCCAACACCTGAAGGCCCAGAAAGGACAACTAATAAACCACGTTCATTTAGTTTCATATGTGTCTCCTTATCCATTGATTATCATTTATTATATATGATAATCATAAGCGTGTAAATAGAAAAACCCTTTAATCACAATAAATAACGCTTACATTATCATATGTTCATAAATTATTATGCTACAATAAGTATGAGGTGCAATTATGATTATCGATGGCTTTTTTACTCAACAATTAATTACAGAACTTAATCACAATTTAGAAAATGCTCGATTAGAAAAAATACAGCAAATAGATCAAGCATCTTTTTTCTTTAATTTCTATAAATATGGCAAAAAATATAAACTTATATTAAATATATTTGCTAATGACTATCGTTTATATCTAACCGAAAAAGATGTTAACGCAGTCGCACAGTCACAATTTTTAAACATCTTAAAAAAGCATCTTGAAGGTAGTGTGTTAACACATATCACTCAATACTTAAATGATCGTGTCATCATTTTTAATTTTAGAATCATGGATTTTATTCATGGACAACAAGAAATGCAGTTAATCTTTGAAGCTATGGGAAAACATGCTAATTTATTAATTGTTAAAGATGAAATAATTATTGACACCTATAAGAAAATGTTTTTTGAAGAAGGGCGACAATTACTACCTCAAGCTAAATTTGAGTTTTTCCCCGTTTTAAAAGAAGGCTTTGATCACATTCAATATGAAATGATGGATTCACCTAAAATGATTGCTTCAACTTATATGGGTATATCGTCAAGAACTGCTACATATCTTTTTGAACGTAAATTACAATTATCTGATTTAATCATTAAACCAACTTATGATTTAGAGCAAAACTTATTTTATGTCTGTGATATTTTTGATAGCTCTCACAATAAAAAATATTATCCTACATTATCAGAAATGATGGATGATTACCAATCTTATAAGCCCCTTTCAAAACAAAAATATGAACACTTTATTGATAAACAAATCAAAAAATTAAATTTAAAAGATTTTCATTTAAATGGAGAATTAAATCAAGCAACCGAACAAATGCATGTTAAAGAAATTGGTGATTTAATCTATGCTTCTGGATTAAACTTATATGAAAAAACACATGATATTGTCGTCAATGATCAAAAAATCATATTAGATGAACATCTAACATTAAATGAAAATGCCCAAAAACAATATAAATTATATCAAAAAGCCAAACGTTCAATTGAACCTATTGAAAATCAAATTGCCGAAAATAATTTAATGATTCAATTATTTTTAGAATTCCAAACATATTTAACGCTTTCGACTGACCTTGATCTTTCAGATTTTGAACAAGATCTCATTCCTTATGGCTTTCATACTGAAAAAAAGCAAGTCATCAATAAGAAACACTTAAAAAAACCTAACATACTAAAAATAAATCATAAAGATATCATTTATTATATCGGAAAAAACAGCCTACAAAACGCCTATATTACGCATGAATTGTCACAACCTACTGATTACTGGTTTCACGTTAAAGATGCCCCAGGAAGTCATGTGCTAGTTAAAACTGACATATTAGATGAATACACCTTAAGAACTGCATGTATGCTTGCTGCATATCACTCAAGTTTATCCTTATCTTCAAGTATTCCTGTTGATTATACACAAATCAAATATATAAAAAAAATACCAGGTAAGCCTGGCTACCAAGTTACATATAAACATTTTAAAACAATGTATATTGATATTGATCAAGACAAAATTAACACAATTTTACATGCTTAAAAATTTTTATAATTAATCTAAATAAAAAAAGCATTACATTTGAAATACTTTGTTTTTTGATGTAATATGAGAGTGTAAAAGAAATATAGGAGGATTAAAAACTATGAAATTTGAATTACCAGCTTTAGGTTACGCTTATGACGTATTAGAACCATTTATCGATGCTAGAACAATGGAAATCCATTATACAAAACATCATCAAGGATATACAAACAATTTAAATGCTGCATTAGAAAAACATCCAGAAATTAATGCACCACTTGAAACTATATTAAAAGATTTAAGTTTAGTGCCAGAAGATATTAGAAGTGCTGTTAGAAATAATGGTGGTGGATATTTCAACCATAAATTATTTTGGACAATTTTAAAAATCAATAACGGTGCAACTCCTAAAGGTGCACTTAAATCACAAATCGAAAAAGACTTTGGCTCATTTGATGCTTTTAAAGAATTATTTGCAACAGCAGCTAAAACTCGCTTTGGTAGTGGTTGGGCATGGCTTATTGTAACACCTGAAAAAACACTAAAAGTAACTTCAACACCTAATCAAGATACACCACTTGCTGAAGGTACACCAATCTTAGGTTTAGATGTTTGGGAACATGCTTATTATTTAAATTATCAAAACCGTCGTCCTGATTATGTATCTGCATTCTTTAATGTCATTAATTGGGATCAAGTCGAAGCTTACTATAAAAAAGCTTTATAATTAAATTGCTATATTTAAAGTACTTGCTAAAACAAGTACTTTTTTTATGCAAAAAAAAGGAAGCATTTGCTTCCTTTACATTGATTGTGTTTCAATAATTGCATAATCTCCATCTTCACGACGATAGACAACATTCGTTTTCTTTGTTTGTGCATCAACGTAAACATAGAAATCATGACCCGATAATTCCATTTCAGCAATTGCTTCTTCTGCCGTTAAAGGTTCTAAAATGATTTTCTTATTTTTAACTAACTGTGTAGCTAAAATATCTTTTTCTAATGCTTCAGTGTCAAAATCACTACTATATGCTTGAGCAATACCTTGTTTTTCTAAATGGAACTTCAATTTATCTTTATATCTTCTAATTTGCGAAACAAGTTTTTCACTTGCTTTATCAATAGCAGCATACATGTCTTGATCGACAACTTCAGCTCTTAAATGTGTACCTTTTGAAAAAACATTAACTTCTACTTTGTGATGATCTTTGTAGACTTTACATACAACTCTAATCTCAGTAACGACATTAGGTCCAAAAAATGAGATAACTTTGTTTAGTCTTTTTCCTGCATAATCCTTAATTGCTTGAGTTGGGATAAACCCATTCTTTCCTATCACTTCAAATAACATAAAGTTCACTCCTTTTTTTTATTTTATTTCATCATAGAGTGTCACTAAATAAATATTGTAATACTCCAATGATTGTAGAATTGTCATTATTCTATCATTAATTTTGTCAAAATACAAAAATATTGAATCATTCACATTTTTAACATAATCTAGATAAAAAGGTTTTAAAAACGACATATACGCAAGTCCTGAAATATCATCTTTTGTTCGTAAAAGACTATACCAATGAATTAATCCATAATCTAGAGGAATCACCTGATATTGAACATATAGTGGATATTTCATGAAACAAGCTTCACATATATGATGCGTTTCTTCATCAAAAAGATTAAATAACGTCTTTTTAGTCTTAATTTTTAATTTACAGATTTCACAAATCATAAAAGCCCCCTAATTGATATTAGAGGGCTTTTAAATTTTTACTTTTTATAAGCTTCTACAATTTTATCAATTAGGTATGAAGGTACTTCGTCATATCTTAAAAATGATCTTGTAAATGACCCACTGCCTTGAGTCATTGCTTTTAAATCAATTGCATATTTAATAATTTCTGCTTCTGGTGCTTCTGCTTCAATCACTTGGAAATCTTGATCTTGATGCATACCGATCACGCGACCACGACGTTTATTCATATCACCCATAACATCACCGACAAATTGATCTTTAACGGTAACTTCAATTTTTACAATCGGTTCTAAAATTGTGGGTTGTGCTGACTTAACCGCTTCTTTAAAGGCTAAGGCTGCTGCTAATTTAAATGATATTTCATTAGAATCAACTGGATGATAAGACCCATCATATAAAGTGGCTTTTACATTAATCACAGGAAAACCAGCTAATGGACCATGTTCAAATATTTCAATCAATCCTTTTTCAACAGCTGGAAAATAATTTCTTGGAACTGCACCACCAAATACTTCTTCATCAAACTCAAAAGTTTCTGTTGATGGTTCGAAACGGATCCAAACATGGCCAAATTGACCAGCTCCACCGGATTGTTTCTTATGTTTACCTTCTGCTTCAACTTTCTTTTTAATCGTTTCACGATATACAATTTTTTGGTCTTCAATGTTTACATCAACTTTAAACATTGTTTTCATACGGTCTAATACATATTGTAAATGTGTTAACCCTTGACCACCTAATAATAATTGTGCTGTTTCTTTATTTCTTACAATTTCAAAGGTAGGATCTTCAACATTAATTCTATGAAGGGCCATTGAAATTTTATCTTCATCATTTTTATCTTTAGGATGGACTGCAATAAATATAACTGAGGTAGGTGCTAATATTGGTGAAAACTCTATTTGATTTTTAGGATCTGATAAAGTTTGTCCTGTTTCTATGCCATCAGCTTTTGCTATTGCTGCAATATCGCCGGCATGAAATAGATTTTCATCAATTTGATTTTTACCACGTAGTGTAAATAAATTCATAAGTTTCTTTGTGGTTTGCAAAGTGTTCACATAGACTTCTTGTCCGGATGCCAATGTGCCTGAATTTATTTTTAATAAGTTTACTGTCCCTAAAAATGGATCAACAACTGTTTTAAACACATAAGCTGAAAAAGGTTCTTCATCATGTGTTAATCTGATAGCTTTAGAATTATCATTTAAATTGATGCCTTCTAAAGGTCTTAATTCATCTGGTGCAGGTAGATAATCAACAAGCATATTTAAAAGTGTTTCAATACCAATGTCTTTAGTCACACTGCCAACAATTACAGGTGTTAATTCACCATTTAAAATACCTTCTTTTAAAGACTGATGGATTACGTCATTAGGAATCTCGTCACCTGCTAAATACAAATCTAACAATTTTTTGGATGTTGCTGCAACCCTTTCAATAATCAATGTATGTAATTCATCAATTTTAGGTTTCTTTTCTTCCCAAATTTCAACATCTTTACATTGACCATCCTCGTAGATTCTTGCTTTCATATCTACGACATTAACAAAACCTTCAAAATTTTCTTGATGACCAATAGGCCAACAAAATGGAACTGCTTTTTTGCCTAATTTTTCTCTAATTTCTTCTAAGACTTGCTCAAATTTGACATTTTCTTTATCCATTTTATTAACAAATAAAATAGTTGGAATATGTCTTTTTCTAATTTCTTTCCAAACTCTTTCAGTTCCAACTTCAACCCCTTTTGAGGCATCAATCATCAAAACAGCACCTTTAACAACATGTAAAGCTTGGTTAAGATCCCCTACAAACTCATCACTTCCAGGTACATCTAGAAAGTTCAGTTTATAATCGTGCCATTCAATGGGTATTAAACTTAATGAAAGACTTGAAAGTTTATTTTGTTCTTCTACCATATAGTCTGATACGGTATTTTTCTTTTCAACTTCGCCTTTTTGCTCAATTGCATGTGTCAAGTAGAGTAAAGACTCCGTTAAACTTGTTTTGCCAGATCCTTGATGTCCTAAAACGGCTATGTTTCGAATTGCTTTTGTCTCATATGCCTTCATCTGTAACCTCCTGTAATCGTTTTCATTATCTTTAATTTAATTATATCACTATTTTATTTTTTTATCGGCAAAAAACCAAAATTACCCATTTTTTTTAACAACTAATTATTATGATATAATAGATTTGGTGAGCCTATGAATAAATTACCAATTCAATTAATAAAGTGGTATCAAAAAGAAATATCGCCTAATAGCAATCATAAATGTCGACATTATCCAACATGTAGCACTTATGCTGTTACTGCATATCAACGCTTTAATTTTTTTAAAGCTTCTTTTTTGACGACAAAAAGAATTCTAAGTTGTAATCCACTTTTTAAACCTCGATACGATCCTGTCCCTGAAAAAAAGATACGTAAATCACATATAAAAAAAGAAGCGAATCATGATTGACATGATCGCTTTTTTTATAATGATTCTTTTTGTCTTTTTATAACTTTTTGACGTGTAAATTGTTCTCGATCTTTTTCTTCTAAAACATCTGTAATATACTTAATATTTTTATCAAACCGTGGAATGACAACATTTTCTAGTGCATTTGCACGTTTTTGTGCTTTACGAATGGCATTTGCCAATCGATAAGTTGCGTTATCAACTTCAGAAAGTTTAGCCGTTAATTCTAATACTTTTTGAAATTGCTTATATGCATAGTCAAATTTTGTATTCGTAGCGCCTAAACCATATGTGATATTAACAAGTAATGGTTTATGCGATACTTTAGGAATTGCAACCCCCATGACTGAACGATATGTAATTTCAAGTTCATTATCAACAGGAATTGATTTTGCAATATCAGTGACAACACCTAAAGTTATATTTGCTTCTTGAAGTGCTTTATATGCTTTTTGATATGTTGTAGATAACTCATCTCTTAAGAAATGAACATCATCTAATAAAGCCATCATTTCTCGAATTAAAATATTTCTTTTTCGATCCATAAGTTCAAACCCTTTTTTAGCAAGCAAATTAGACTTCTTCAAAACCATCAAATTACCTTTGGTAGGAAAAACTTGTTGACTCAAAGTTATTCATCTCCTTTAAGTTCGCGAATAATAGGTTTTTTAACAATATTAAAACGTTTAACTGCCTTTTCTGGATGATAGTATTGTTTAATCATTTCATCGTCTAAACGACTTAATTCATCTTTCGGAAGTATTGATAATAAATCCCATCCTAAATCAAGAGTTTCAACAATTTCACGTTTAGTTTCTCCTTGGTTTAAGAAATATTTTTCAAATAATTTACCAAATTCTATATATTGTTTATCAATAGCTGATAATTCATCTTCACCAATAACTGATGCTAAACTACGGGCATCTTGTACTTGTGCATATGATGCAAACAACTGATTACTTAAATCTTTATGATCAGCTCTGGTATAACCTTCACCAATACCATCTTTCATTAAACGTGATAGTGATGGTAATATACCAACTGGTGGATATACACCCATTTGATTTAAATCACGGCTCAAAACAATTTGACCTTCTGTAATATAACCAGTTAAATCTGGTACTGGATGCGTAATATCATCATTAGGCATGGTAAGAATCGGAATTTGTGTTACAGAACCTTTAGCAGTATTTACAATACCAGCTCTTTCATATAAAGACGCTAAATCTGAATATAAATATCCAGGGAATCCTTTACGTCCCGGAATTTCACCTTTACTGCTTGAAAATTCACGAAGTGCTTCACAATATGCAGTCATATCTGTTAAGATTGTTAAAACATGCATGTCATGATTAAATGCCAAATATTCAGCAGCAGTTAATGCAAATCTAGGAGTTAAAATACGTTCAATAATTGGTTCGTTAGAAACATTAATAAACATCACAACCTTATGCATAACACCAGCTTCTTGAAATTGACGTTTAAAATATTCAGCAACATCGTTTTTAACACCCATTGCTGCAAAGACAATACAAAAGTTTTCGCCATCTTTATCCGCAATTTCTGCTTGCTTAACAATTTGTGCAGCAAGTTCATTATGTGGCATCCCAGATCCTGAAAAGATTGGTAGTTTTTGTCCACGAATCAATGTTGATAATGCATCGATACTAGAAATACCTGTTAAGATATAATCTCTTGGATAAACACGTGATACGGGATTTAATGGTGAACCATTAATGTTTCTTAGTTCATCAATAAAAACTTCACCTAAATGATCAATTGGCTTACCAGAACCATTGAATGTACGTCCTAATATTTCTTTTGATAAAGCCATTTCAACCGGATGACCTGTAAAAATTGATTTTGTGTTAATCAAAGATATATTTGATGTACCTTCAAAGACTTGGATTGCTACTCTTTCACCGTCCATTTGCACAACGCGTCCAAAACGAGATGATCCATTATTTAATTTTATTTCAACCATTTCTTCAAAACCAACGTCTTTAACCCCGTCTAGAAAGACTAAAGGACCATTGATCTCTTCAAGGCCGATATATTGAAGTTTCATGATAATCTCCTTACTTTAAACGTGCTGTAATTTTATCAATATCATTCATGTAAGCACTAAATTTTTCTAATTCATCATTTGCAATATCATATTTCATCTTATTGACTTTATCAAATATATTTGTATTTAGTAATGTATCAATATCTCTACCATCAGCAATTAATTCTTGTGATTTGTGATATAGATATAAAATAAGTTCCATCATTTTTAATTGTTTAACCATTGGAACATAAGTATCTTCGGGGTGAAAGGCATTTTGTTGCAAGAAACCTTCTCGAATAACCTTACCAATTTGAATAATTAATTTTTGTTCATCTGGTAAAACATCACTACCAATTAATTTAACAATTTCTAATAGTTTAGTTTCTTCAGCAAGCAAAGCGATAATTTCTTTTCTACTTTGTAAAAAATTAGGTCCAAGATTTGTATTATACCATTTAGAAAGGTCCATAACATAATCTGAATATGATTGATTCCAGTTAATTGCTGCATAATGTCTCGCATATGCTAATTCTTTATCTAAAGCCCAAAAGCTTCTAACGAAACGTTTAGTGTTTTGTGTTACTGGTTCCGAAAAGTCAGCCCCTTGAGGAGATACTGCACCAATAATAGAAACAGAACCTTCTTCATTATTTAACGTATTCACATAAGCAGCACGTTCATAAAATTGTGAAATTCTACTTGGTAAATATGCTGGAAATCCTTCTTCAGCAGGCATTTCTTCTAATCGTCCACTAATTTCACGAAGTGCTTCAGCCCAACGTGATGTAGAATCGGCCATAACTGCAACATCATAACCCATATCACGATAGTATTCAGCCATTGTAATACCAGTATAAATGCTTGCTTCTCTAGCTGCAACCGGCATATTTGAAGTATTAGCAATTAAAACAGTTCTTTCAAGTAAAGGCTTATTTGTTCTTGGATCGACAAGTTCACTAAATTCTTCTAGAACTTGTGTCATTTCATTACCACGTTCACCACAACCAACATAAACGATAATATCAGCATCACACCATTTTGCAAATTGATGTTGCATCATAGTTTTACCAGTACCAAATCCACCAGGAACTGCTGCAGTTCCACCTTTAGCTATTGGAAAAAGTGTATCAATAACACGTTGTCCACTTATTAATGGAATGGAAATTGGCAATCGATTTGAAATAGGTCTTGGTGTTTTAATTGGCCATTTTTGAAATAGTTTTAATTCATGAATTTCATCATTTTCATCTTTGATTTTAACAATAGTGTCATTTAATGTATATAAATCATTACCTTTGACATCAATAACAACCCCTGAAAGATTTGGTGGGACTAATAGTTTATGCATAATCATTGATGTTTCTTGAATAGTTGCATAAACTTGACCAGGTTTTAATGCTTGGTCTTTTTTTACAATAATTGAAACATCCCATTTTCTTTTTATATCAAGTGATTCAACATCACTACCAGCAGGAATATATATACCTTCATTTTTTGCTATTGTTTGAAGCGGTCTTTGAATTCCATCAAAAATATTTGTTAAAATCCCTGGACCTAAGATCACTGAGATTTGTTCACCAGTTGGATATACGGGTTCTCCAATTTTTAAGCCAGTTGTTGATTCATAAACTTGAATGGTAGTTTTAGCTTTAGAAATTGAAATAACTTCTCCTAAAAGCTTTGCAGTTCCTACATAAACCATTTCAAGCATTTTCAAATCACGGTCGCCTTTTACCGAAATAACAGGTCCATTAATACCATATATATAACCAGACATTCGTCTTCATCTCCATTCATGCAATCAGTAAATACTAAGACCGCTCATAGTCAAGAAGCCTTCACGCTCAGCTTGAAGAAAACTACTAATTGAACAGTCAATTAGTTTTCTGCCCCAAATCAAAATAACTCCGCCAATTATATCGCTACTTGTTATGCAGACTTCATTATTAGGGAAGTTTTCCTCTAAAAATTTGGTGTATTTTTCGTCACAAGCACAGATGTTAATCGTAATACCCTCATTTGTGCCAAACTTCGCCATTCCCTTATTTATAAGCATTTTCATATATTCCTTATAATCATCAGTT